>CALKCV010000259.1 GCA_938083405.1 uncultured Microcoleaceae cyanobacterium
ATAAATCCCTATTAGGGATTGAAACGAGAAATTGTTCTATTTCTGGCAGACGTTGTTTTTGCCACTGGGTTGCAATTTCGATAAATCTCTATTAGGGATTGAAACTTGCAAATCTTCGACTCCCAGAAACCTGATTTTTAAAAAACAGGTTTCTGGGAGAGCCAAACTCGCCACAATCTAATTCACGCTTAGATAATTTTTACTAGAAAAAAAGTTAATTTTACTAACAACATTTAATTCGATTAAAACCTAACTTCAAAGTGACAAAACGAAAGTAGCCCGCCATAAGTAGGGTTTTGCTCCCGCCAACTCCGGACCAAGCACAGTCAAATCCTTAAATTAGCGGCATCTGTACCGCACGGCTGAAAAATATTTGCGAGTTTCTTTCCCTCGCAAACAGAAAATTGCTATAATGCGATTTAGAATCTAGTTTTAGAACAAACTAAAGGAATATGGAAAGAAGAGAAGGGGATGCTTTAGTTTACCAGCAAGAAATAAGGAAGGACTGGTAATGAAGTTTTTTCTCGATTCGGTCGTACTAAAACTTATCTTCTCAAATTTGGTCTTTTTTCTCGTACTCATAGACTTATGCAAATCATCCAACAAACATCCACAATTCTCAAACTACAAATACAAAACTATTTAAAAAATCAGTCGATCGTATTAGCACTGAGTCCAATCTTTTTCTTAACTGGATTGATTATGATTTCTTTCGATACTCTGATAATTTTAAAGTGTAACCGTCTTGAATCAGCTCGGGTTGATTGCGAAATTATTAGAAAGAATTTGTTGCTACAAAAGAGTCGTTCTATTGAAGTTACAGACCTTCAGAGTGCTGAAGTTAGCGCCAAAAAACGGTCGGGGGGTAATCGAGGTTATAATTACCAAATTATTTTAATTACTAAAACTAGCAGAATTCCTTTGACTATTCATCATGGTTCGAGAGGAAAAAGCAAATACGATCGAGAAACTCAGTCTATTAACTCTTTTATTGGAGCATCGGAGCCAAATTCATTAACAGTTAACCACGATCTTATCCCGTTCTTAACTATAATTGGAGTAGTTTTTATGTTGGTCGGTCCGCTGGTGGTTATTAGCGGATTAACAGTCAAACAAATTACTTATTGTATTTTTGATAAAGAGTTAAAGAAAATCTTCATAACGAAGCAAAATCTACTTAAGTCAGAGCGGGAAGAATTAATGTTTAGTGAAGTTACAAAGGTTAAGGTTACAAAAAAGAATCAATTCGGTTACATTCTAAGCTTAGAAATTTTAGATGGTGAGGATATTCATTTGAAGGATTATGGGGCTGAAACTGACAAATATCGCCACAGTCAAGAAAAATACGATAAATACAATAACATTGCTGAATCGATTAATCAATTTATAGATTTTGGAGAAAAATAGAGAGATTATTATAGAGGATTGCGGCTGTTTGAGTAATTAATAATTAATAATTAATAATTAATAATTCTTGGACTTCCATCGTCCTAATTTGGTTCAAAATCTGCCGGCCGAACTACTGATTTTTCGATCGCGCGGTGCGGGACTATATTAGCGATTTCGCTCTGGAAGAAGAAGACGACCCAGAGGAAATCGCTACTTAATTATTATGGGGTGCGTTAGTAGGCTAATTGTAAAATGCGTCTTTTGTAGTAATCGCTTTAGCGATTTATCTATATTAATCGCTAAAGCGATCGCTACAACAGTCGATTGCCACCCTACCAGTTGAGAAATCTACTTCACTTCTAAAGTCGCTGAAGCCGATCGCCCGAATTCCTCTGGGGCGTATTGCAACCGCGCCTCCGCACCGGGCCATAAAAACCTTCCCGGAGTAACAGACCGCACCAAATAATGCATCCGATACGCTCCTGGTTCGAGCCGGTCGGCATAAGCCTCCACCCGATCGCGGTAAATCTGCCGATAGCCTATAGCCCAACTATCCGCCCCCGCTTGCAAAGCGGCATTAGAAGTTTGGAAGCTGCTATCGATCGCCTCAAAACCGGCCGGCAAAGGATCCTTAATCGTCACCCGATCCACCGAGCGATCGCTGACAATCTCCAAACCAATATCGAACACCTGACCGGCCTCCACGCTCAAAGCCTCCTTTGGCGTCGATAAATCGATCCGCTGCAACACCTCATCGCTGCCCACCGGCCGAATTTCCCGACTTATCCGCAAACCCGCAAAGCGTCCCGGTTGCATCCCCGGCAGTCGGTAGCTGTACTCCACCAAATAATGCAAAGTACCATCCCCAGACTTATCGAGGATCAGTTCCGACTGGCCCTCGGGCAGCGCATCCATGGCCACGCTGACAGAAGTCTTCGGATTTTCGTAACCCTCAAACCGCGCCGAAATCAACTTCTGCCCCGCCAGACTCGCAGTAGCCTCAAAATTCGGCGGCGTCGGTTGCGTCTGGCTGTAGTCCGCCAAAGCGCTCAAAGCCTTCGCGTTATCGTAAGTCGTCTGCCAAGTGCCGTCGCGGCGCAAGCTCAACAAACTCTCCAACAAGCGATCGAGGGTTTCCTGCCCGGCATTGCGAGCGACAAACAACCGCAAGGCCTCCGCTTGGGCGGCCGTATCCGAATTCATCCAGCCCCAACCCCGAGGCAAATTCACCGTAGCATTGCGCCCCGTCTGGTAGATGCTCTCCTGGATGCGATCGAACATCTCCCCGGACTGTTGCTGCCAGTCGGAGAAACCAGATAAATAACGCGCCAGTTCGATGCGGGCTACCAGATCCAGCTTCTCCCGCTGGACGTAAATATCCGCCAGATAGGCATTGCGCCGGTCTCCCAACTCCGCCAGGGCGATCGCTGCATCCAAGCGCATCTGAGCCTTACACAATTCGGCAGCGCAATATTCGTACTGCCCCGGATCGGCCAAAATGCCCGCCAAATAGTTCTTAACTCGGTCGATCGCCTCTGGTTTCACCATATAGGGGAAAGCCTCGATCGCCCAAGCCATAGCCTCCGCCGCGTAAGGCGTCACGAAGGGATCGGAAAACTCCATCCCCGGATAGTAAGCAAAACCGCCATCGGGCCGTTGCAGTTTAGCCAATTTTTCCAAAGCCAAAGCCGCCTGTTTCTTAGGCTCGAAATCCCCAAAAGCTCCACCGTACTTCTCGCCGAGGATTTCAAGATTGGCAGCGATCGCTAACTGACTCGCCGCCGGTTCCAAAAACGGCAACCGGTCTTCGCGAAACACCTCTTTCGCTGGGGCCGCAATCTCCGGTATCAGCGTACTCGCCAGCATCACTTCCAAACCGCCAACATCCGGCACCACGTTTTGGTTAGTATTAAGAGGAATCTCCAGACCATCGCCCGCAGTCCCCGATTCCACAACCGTCTCGCTTACAGTCAACGACTGCACCGGCAAAGACACCTCAAAAGCATCCCCGAGTCCCCCATCCGATAGCGTCACGAAGCGCACCTTACCATCCCCCGGACGGTTGGCCTCCATCGCGAAACGATAAGCCTGAGTGCTTTTTTCCTGCTTGGTTTGCAAACTCTCCGAACTCTTCGGCTTTTTAGCCACAAAGTCGATTTTATCGTCGAGTTCCCCCTGAATAGTCAGATTCGCTTGCTTGTTCGTATTGTTCGTCACCGACAAACCAGCTTCAAAGCGATCGCCCCTCCGAACGAACTGGGGCAACACCGGATTCGACAGCAACGGTTTCGTCGCGACAAAAGTCCCCTCGCCGTTGCCGAAATGCAAATCGCCATCGGTAGCCACCGCCATCACCCGCCAAGTCGTCAGGTCGTCCGGCAGTTTAAAAGTTACAGTTGCCTTACCGTTTCTGTCCGTCGCCACCGCGCCGTTATAATAAGCCCAAGGCTTAAAATCCTCGCGCACCCTGGTACTGGCAGCGCTAGCGGACTGGCCCCCGCCATAGCCCCAACCTTTCGACATTGGTGCAGCCATACTTTCCAACTGCGCCTCGGGGCGGTTATCGCTGAAACGAGTAGAAATAGACTGTTCCGCATACACCGTTTTCACCAAGTCCGGCGGGCGATATCCAGTCAGTTGCAACACGGCATCGTTAACTACCATCACCGCCAACTGTCCCGCAGCCGGTCTGCCGTCGCTGTTTTTCAGTTGCAAATCCACCATTTCCACCGCCCCAGGTTCGATTTCTGGGTCTCGGGGAGCGATTTCGACCTTTAAATATTTATCCCCCAAATCCGTTTTAAAAGGGGCGAAGCCGATACGGGACAAGCTTTCTACGCTGCCCGGTTCCACCTCTTGCAAGGGCGGTCCTTGGCGGACTAAAACCGCTTGTACTGCGGCATTGGGTACCATTTCCGGCGTTACCTCAAACTTAATCTCTGGGGCGCCGCCTTTGACTGTAGCTATCTTTTGATAAAGAGGCTTGTCTCGCACCACCGCAAAATATAGTTGCGCTTCTTCGTAGGGGGACTGGATCAATGCCGTGGCAGTTTCTCCCGGTTTATAGGTATCTTTGTCCAGCTTGACTTCTACCACGTTGCGATCGCGATCGCCCCAATAGACCCCGCCCGCACCGGTGGCCCAAACTTGGGTATCCGTCGCCGTTGCCTCGTTTTCCGCCCCGACAAAGTTGGCGCGGATGCGATAGCTGCCGGACTCCGGCGGTCTCAGCTTGACCGTTGTCGGTTTGTTCCCCGACTTTGCCGATTTTTCCGCCACCGTCTCGTACTCCACCTGACTTCTCTGGCTGCGACTGCCTTCCTGGACTCGCGTCACGCTGCTGTAGTCCATTTTCTGCAATTCGATCTGGACTCGCTGCCCGGCGATCGCCTTTCCTTCCGCGTCGGCGACGATAAATTCTACTGGCAAATCTTTATTTGCCTCCGCCACAAATTTAGTTTTCAAACCAATTAATTTGTCGCTTGGCAAAGCAGTAAAAGTTTGAGAATTTGCCACGGATATATTAGAAACATCCGTAACTTCTACATCCACTCGATAAGTCATCGGGTAAGGCAAATCTTCCGCCACTTCCACAGTTTGAGCGTTAGTTCCCGCACCGTCCAAAACCGCGTTAGTTTCCAAGACATTACTCGGAATCTGCGGGCTTTCTTCCGGCCAAAACCACCGCCGTCCGAAGGAAAACTCGTTCCAATTTTCAGGAGCAAAATTAGTTTTGCTGCGGGTTACATAATACTTAGCTTTGCCCTCCGCCACTGGCGCGCCAAACAAGTATTTGCTATCCGCATTTGCTTCTACCCTTTCTCCTCCCAAGGCAATATTTTTATTGAGGTTCAAATCTACCTTAAAATTCGGCGGCTTAAACTCGGCAACGCGGAATTGACCCCTGATTTCGAGGTCGTTTTCTCCTTTGGCTGTGAGATTATAAAAACCCAAAGGTTGAGTTGGAGACAGAGGCAATTCCACGGAAAAAGTACCGTATTCGTTAGTTTCTTGGGTTCCTAAATCTATTTCTTTACCGTCCGTACCTTGCATCGTTAGCCGGTAACTTGCATTTTTACCTTGTTTGAGAGTGCCATTTTCCAAATAATAAACAGCCCCAGTCAACCAGACAACTTCTCCCGGTTGGTAAAGCTCTCTATCGGAGAAGATTACCCCTCGGGATATGGGTTTTGCCGAGTCCCAATTGGCAGAAATACCGTAGCCGTAATAGCCGCTATAAGAATTGGTACGAGCAAAAGCCCAATCGCTATTTTCTTTGGCAATTACTAACAATTCCGGGCCTTCGTTAAAACGCCGCCCGTTGTTGCATTTATTGAAGTCGTTTTTGCTCAGAGTTAAGAAGCCGTTATTATCCGTTCTACCAGTAGCGCAAGGAGTAGGTTGGGGTCGAGAATTTGCCGATAATAAAGATGGATAAATTTCCACCGAGGCCCGCGCTGGAGAACCGTCGTCGAGGTGGTTTACTCTGACCAAACCCGACTCGGGAAACCACTGGGCAAATACTCCTAAATTAGTTAGCTGTACCATGCCGGCCATGATGGGTTCTTCCCAGTTTGTTATGCCGTTTGCTTGATAGCTTCTGGTACGAGCTTGGACTCCATAAGCTAACATTCCGGTATTTCCGTTGAGCCTTTCTCTAATAGGAATTGCGATTTTTGTAGGCTTGTTTTTCTCCTCCGATATGGGGAAAGTTTGCCAGGTTTGGGGCTGTCCGAGTAGGTTATCACCTTCTGGGTTGGAATAAGCAGTATCGGTATAGACTAAATCTGTCGGCTGCACCACTTTATAGGCGGCTTTGTAGGCGGAATCTGGCAAGTTTATCGAAGCAATATTTAGTTCTAAATCGAGATTTGAGGGGAAGATATTTAAGCCGGAAGGGCCTTGAATATCTGCGGCCAAATCTCCGGTTTTGTATCGAACTGTTTCTGCTTTTCCTAATGTTTGTCCGAATTTATCTTTGAGGTTTTCGCCGATGGTTATTGTGTAGTTAGTCTGGGGTTTTAAGGCCCAAGGATTGAGGGTGACGATGTTATAATTTTCGTAGGCGATCGCCAATTGTACATCTTCTTTCGGTGCGGGTTCGATGCTAATATTAGCCTTGGCTGAATCTGGCACTATGGGGTTATTAAATTCCAACAAAGAATAGCCTTTTTCAAAGCGCCCGAAACCCTCGTCTTGTTTTAGTTCTTTAAATGTTAAAGCGGAATAGGTTTCTACCTCGCTCGCGAAAGGAGTTTGACTGGGTAAATTCCCCCGCACGGGACGCAAACCAGAACCAAATTCTAGGCGGTATTTAGTACCTTTAGTTAAAGCTGTTTCTGGAGTAACGCTATACCTCCATTGCCGCAAAGATGGGTTGAATCTTTCTCTGGGGCTTTCTTGAGTATTGGCAGTTTCGTCTGCTGGTTCTACTTCAAATCCTACTATTTTCTCCCCGCTTCCTTCTGGAACCAGAGCAACCGCAGCCTCGACCGAATCTAAATCTAATTCCACATTAGAAGTAAATTCTATGGTTGGTTCGACATCGAGATAGTTAGCAGGACCGTATTCTTGCTCGGTAACTGGCAAGTTAGTTAATTTAATCGGTTCGGTGTTGAAAGTCCAGGCTAAATCTTCGCTTAATTGGTTATTATTTAAGTCGGATAAACCTTCTTTAATAGTAACTCTAATTCTTGTTGCTTTGGGGAAGGCTTTTTCCGGTTGAAAGCCGACCATTCTCGGAGTTAAAAAGCGAAATTCTCCCGGGAGTTCGGGGAAGATTTCAAACTTTTTCAATTTGTCTCTTTGTTCCCTGCTGTCGAGAGCTTCTACTGGGATTAAAGGTTCTTTAAAGTTAATACGAACTTGGTTTAAAGTTTCTGCTTCTCCTACTGGCGAGATATCTTCGATCCAGTTGGGAAGTTGGGGAGTAATTAAGGGCGCAACTTCTGGCAAGGGTTTGACTTCGGTGGTGGTTGGGTTAAATATTCCACAAGCACCGATACCCACAGCTAGAAGCAGTCCCAAAAAGAAATGTTTCCAATATTTTCGGACCATAGTTGGGTTCGCGTTTAGGGACGTTTCGATCTACACTGGATGCAGGTTCTTTTCCTGACAAGGTTTAAAAACTGTCTTGAACGTGGACCAGAAACCCGGTTTCTCAAAGAAACCGGGTTTCTAAGTATCGCATAAGACCAAAGCATTGCTATTTCCTATTAAAGCTTAGAATTTTCTGTTCGTGTGGTTTTTGTATCTTTTCTTAATAATTGGGTTTTTTTATAACCTAAAAACTGGGTTTTTATTAATTCAATTACCTATAGCAATCCGTAGATCGTTGGCGATATTTTACAATACCTTCGCCGGCGCCTAGAAGTAGGTTGGGTGTAGCGTAGTCCAAGCCAACGATTTTGTTGGGTTTCGCTGCGCTGCACCCAACCTACGAATCTTTTTCTTTTTGGCGAAGGTATTGATTTTAGAAACCTTGTTTCTTGCCTCAGAATTTTTCACACAAAAAGCATTTAATTTTGGGCTTTCTTCATTCCCCCGATGCACCCGGGATATCCGTCGAAACGACGATCTTAAGAAGGCGAAAAATAATAGCTAATTCTTTTCGCAAAAATATCTAACCTAAGATAGAGAAAAAAGAGTTTATAAAACCTTCAATTGATGATAGAATCTGGGTTAATACAGTTTATTGAATAATAGGAAGTTTATGTTTTTTGACAACTGGACGGACATATTGCAGGTTATCTTATCTGCTGTAGTGGGCTACGCAGCGTTGGTATTATTTTTGCGAGTTTCGGGAAAGCGCACCCTCTCTAAAATGAATGCTTTTGACTTAGTAATTACGGTAGCTTTTGGTTCGTGTTTGGCAAGCACTATACTTTCTAAAGAAGTAGCGATCGTGGAAGGGATAGTTAGTTTTGTCGTGCTTATCGGCTTGCAGTGGGTAGTTGCTTGGTCTTCGGTGCGATCGCCTCTAGTTCGTGAGTTGGTAAAATCCGAACCAACGCTTCTATTTTATCGAGGCAATTTTCTCGACGATACCATGCGCAAAGAACGAGTGGTTAAAGACGAAGTGCGCGCGGCAATTCGCGCTAGCGGTGCAGCTAGCTTGGATGAAATAGACTCTGTAGTATTAGAAACAGATGGCACTCTCAGCGTTATTTCTAGCTCTAAAGAAGATAATATGCCTACAGCGATGGAAGGAGTCTCTCAATATCCGAGCGCGTAATTAACTAGAAAATATTTATTTGACT
>CALKCV010000260.1 GCA_938083405.1 uncultured Microcoleaceae cyanobacterium
GGCGAATATCCTCCATTTTCCCTTCACCCAATATAACCAGTTTTTGTTCTGCATTAATATCCTCAATGGGAACTCTAACTAATTCAACAAAACCCTTGGCGATGGGATTAGCTTCCGCAAATTTTCGAGAAGCTAAAACGCGAATTGTATCCTTGGGAAAACCGAGATTTATTCCTTCTAAATCTGTAGTTTCTGCATCTTCTGGAACCTCTAACCAAACTACATCTTTACCAACTTCTAATACAGAAGCCAGCCAGTGCGGAACCCAGGCATAATAAAGAATTGGTTTACCTTGCCGATAGCGTTTAATCCCGTCTGCCATTAGGGCGGAGTAGCTTCCTTGTTGGATTTCGACCGTATCGCCCAAGCCGTAAAGCTCGACATGATGCTCGATCGCCCCCAAACAAGTCCACCCCGCATTGCAACCAATTAAATTCGCCTTACCGTCGCCGTCGGTATCGAAAATCTTAGCAATTTCTGGGTCTTTCAATTGCTCTATATTAGCAATGTTGTATTCTCTGGCAGTCTTTAAATCGATTTGATAGCCTTGCAAACCATTGCTAACTAGGAAGCCCAATTTTTCTAATTTCTCTTCACCACCGCTGTTTTGAAAAAGTTCTAATTCTTGTTTGTCCCAGGCTGTGGCAAAGAAATCTGCATCGCCATTACTGACAGTCAAAAAAGCGGTTATCGGTTCTAATTGTTTTGATTTTGCGACTTGGTAGCCTAGCTTTTCTAAGCCCAAACTCAGGATTTCTGAAAGGAACATTGAGTCTTCTGTCACGCCGATCGCCGGACGGACTTTGCGCCCTTTCACTGATAGAGCTTTTTCTGGAGTGGCATTCTCGCTAATCTCGATCGCCCCAGTCGGAGGTGGAGGCATTTGTTGGTAAGCGATCGCTCCCATTCCCCAAAAAATCGCTACAGTGGCGATCGCCGCCCCCTTCTTCGGGGAAAACCAGGAACCAATCCAACCGATGGGGCCTCGCTGTTTCCAGGAAACCTTACCCCTAGCTTTGCCCACAGCTTGAGTAATGCGGTCCAACATCACCGCTATCAGCACAATTCCCAACCCGCCGACAGTTGCCAAACCCACGTCCAGGCGACCCATCCCTTGCAATACCATCAATCCCAGACCCGGCACCGCTATCATCGCCGCAATTACCGACATTCCCAGAGCAAACAATATGGTCTGATTTAACCCCGTGAGGATGGCGGGCATGGCCAGGGGCAGTTCTACTTCCCACAATAATTGTAAAGGAGTCGAACCAAAGGCTTTTCCTGCTTCTACTGCTTCCGATGGCACTTGCCGCAGGCCCAGATTAGTCAGACGAATCAAAGGAGGAGTGGCATAGATGATGGTAGCGATC
Organism: uncultured Microcoleaceae cyanobacterium; assembly: GCA_938083405.1. Taxonomy (GTDB): domain Bacteria; phylum Cyanobacteriota; class Cyanobacteriia; order Cyanobacteriales; family Microcoleaceae; genus CALKCV01. Next base: position 1,371 of record CALKCV010000260.1, read on the forward strand.
GTTCCTGGAACCTCGCCAATACCGAACAACATCACCACCGGAACCAGATAGACAAAAATCGGCATAGTTTGCATGATATCCAGCACGGGATTGATGATAGCCTCCACGCGATCGCTCTTAGCGCAAGCAATCCCCAGAGGAAGGCCAACAAAAACGCTAAATACCACCGCAGTCAGCACCAGAGACAGAGACACCATGGCAGGTTCCCACGCCCCCACCAAACCGATAGCCGTCATGGCCAGGATGCTATAAATGGCAATAGCTCTCCCCGCCAGTTGCCAGGCGATTAAACCGATAATGATTATCGCGATGGAGGGAGGAATGGAAATCAGCAATTGTCCGATGCCCTCCAACAACCAGCTTACCGGTTGGCGAATGGCCTGGAAGAAAGGGCGAAAGTTATCGACGAGGAAATTAATCCAAGTGGTAATCCAATCGTCGAGGGGAATAGTATAAAATTCAAAAGGATTTAAAATTATCTCCATAACAATTAACAATTAACAATTCATAATTAACAATTAACAATTAACAATTCATAATTGAGTTACAACCTAGAACGGGCATCGGTAGTAGTAAAGATGTAGCGACCGAGCGATGTTTGTAGTAATCGCTTTAGCGATTTATAGATATGAATCGCTAAAGCGATTACTACAAACTTGGCTAAATCACCTGTAGAACAGGCAGGATGCCTGTTTTAGTCTCTGCCAATACAACTCAAGATATCCGAAGCTTCGATCGCTCCCATAAATTTCCCTTCATTATTAACCACAGCAACCGGCATCTCCTCTCCATAGAGAGGGAAAATCTCTTCGAGAGTGGCCGAAGATCGAACTCGGGGAAAGTCGGTTTCCATAATCTCGGCGATATCAGAGTTTCCCGCTTCCACTGCCGCCAAGAGAGTTTGCCGGTTGACAATGCCAGCCGGTTTGCCCGAGCGATCGAGTACGATGATTTGACGGAGGTTTTGTTTTGACATCTTCTCGATCGCTCCTCTGGGGGAGTCTTTCCCCAGAATTAAGCAAACCCTCTCCCGGGCAACAGTCCCAGTTTTCAATACTTTAGCCGGGTTCACATCTGCCACAAAGTCGCGGATGTAGTCGTCTGCTGGTTCGGTTATCAATTCTTCTGGTTTGCCGACTTGGACGATATAACCGTCTTTCATCACCGCCACGCGATCGCCCAACTTTAGCGCCTCTTGGATATCGTGACTGATGAAGAGAATAGTTTTATGCAACTCTTGTTGCAGTCGCAGCAACTCATCCTGCATTTCCCGCCGAATTAAAGGATCCAGGGCGCTAAACGCTTCATCCATCAGCAAAATGTCCGCATCAGTGGCCAAAGCGCGAGCCAAACCCACCCGCTGCTGCATACCTCCACTCAGAGAAGAAGGCAAATAATTAGCCCAGTCCTTTAAACCTACTGTTTCTAAAGTCTTAATCGCTTTTTCGCGGCGTTTTGTTTTCGATAAACCTCTAATTTTTAATCCATAAGCCACATTTTCCACCACCGTTTTATGAGGAAACAAACCAAAGCGTTGAAATACCATCGCTACCTTCGTCCGTCGAATTTCCCGCATCCGCTTTTCGCTGACATGAGCCACATCCTCATCGTCCATATAAATATGACCGCTAGTGGGAGCTAGCAGACGGTTAATGCAACGGACTAGGGTTGATTTTCCCGAACCAGATAATCCCATCACCACGAATAATTCTCCTGGATTAATATTAAGAGAAACGTCGGCAACTCCTAATATATTGCCCGTAGTTTTTAAGATAGTATCTCTAGCGGCACCTTCGCGAAACATTTTGAGGGCGGCACGGGGTTTATTGCCATAAATTTTGATTAAATTTTCGATTATAATTTTGGGTTTTTCCATTACATAATTACCCCAGGCGGATAAAGCCAGAGAGTAGTTTTAGCTCGGGAAAATTATAACGTAGGTTGCGAGTACGGCAAAAATAATAATAGACGCGATCGCGCCCCATCATTGTCGCCATTGAATTCCCGTCCCTTTTTAAATTTCGATCCCCCCCTGCCCCCCTTAAAAAGGGGGGAGCAATCTCAGCATCCCCCGAACAATAAAAACTTCTTCCTCTGGCCTCCCCCGAACAAATCAAATCTTGGACTCTGGCTCCCTAACGGGTAATGGGGCAAAGGCCAATCAAAGGACCGCCTTGCCCCACTTTATCGGCAAACGGGCCATTTAGATTTTAGACATAAATGGCAAGAGGGAGGGGGCCATGGGGGAAAGATCCAAAACGGGCGATCGCGTTACTCTATCTGGTAGGGGCAGCATTGCCCCCTAGCAAACCATCGCCAGAAACAAAAGGAATGAAAAGCGCCATAATTAGTTCTCGCCAAGGAGAAATCGCCGAAGTCGTCTTTCGCAACGGCTGGGGCTACATGAAAACCCTCCTAAGCGGAGGCAAAATAGGGGAACCGGACCTCCCCCCACCAGCAGTCCTGCGAAATATCCTCATAGATTTAGGCCCAGTGTATGTAAAACTTGGCCAATTATTGAGTACCCGTCCCGATCTGTTACCGGCAGACTACATCGAAACCCTGTCGAGTCTCCAAGAAGACGTGCCACCCGTGCCCTGGTCCGAAGTAGAAGTCCAACTGAGGCGACAACTGCCCCAACCGCCGGAAGAAATCTTCAGCGCGATCGATACCAACGCAGTAGCGGCAGGTTCCATTGCCATGACCTATAAAGCAACTTTACGAAACGGTGAGGAAGTCGCCCTCAAGGTGCAACGCCCGGGCATAGATCGGACCATAGAAAAAGACATCGCCCTGCTCAAAAGTTTGGGAGAATTAATTTCAATTACCGATTTTGGCAAAGACTACGATATAGTTTCCCTAGCGGAAGAATTTGGTAGCGCCCTGCGGGCGGAACTGGACTTTACTAAAGAAGCGAACTACAGCGAAGAATTGCGACGGAATTTGTCCGTCAGCAAGTGGTTCGACCCAGAGCGAGTAATGATACCAAAGGTTTACTGGGAGCTAACTACAAGCAAACTATTAGTATTGGAGTGGCTCAATGGCAAGCCAATACTCAAGGCTGAGGTAAAGGGTATTAACCGCAACGGAGATGTAGAAGCAGAACGTAAGGCGA
>CALKCV010000261.1 GCA_938083405.1 uncultured Microcoleaceae cyanobacterium
CAAAAACTCTAGCAACTACTTAGACGAACTGTACAGCGAGAAGAAGCCCCAGATGACAATTGCTCTAACCAGGCGTAGAGTGCCTCTTCCTCTAAGTCTTTAGGCTTAGAGGGCAGGGCAATTTCATAAACTGTAGTGCCACTTTCGGGGCAAGCAAGGATGCCTGAAGCGCTCGATCCTTGGTTCACTATGACCTTTACAGAGTCTTCAAGGATAATTCCTGCCTCCCGGAGTATGGCCATAGGTTCTGCAAGGAACCGCAGGCGGAATTTTTCGTCCGCCCAGGTTTTGGCAACTAATTTTGCCAGATTCATTTCCAACTCTTTTGATTTGATTTGCATATTTAGCTCCTAATTGTTATTGGGAAAATACATTAACTACAATCTGCCTGCCCGATATAAAGTTAAAACTGGTCCTGTCTGGAGTATTGAATTGGAAGTTCGTGGACTCTCGGACTGGGTAGCAGTTATTAGAGCGGGCCGCAGATGCCTAGCAGATAAATTGGTAATGGGGGGACTGCCATCCTCCCCATAGTTTCTTGTGGCTAGGCAACTTCTTTAAGTATCATCACTGAGGTCAAAGTTTTTGTCAAGGGGTTAATTAAAACTGTAATATTTCTTAACATTTCCAGGAAACCGATCTTTTAGAGGGTCTGAAACCATTTTTTAGAACTTAAAGTGGGTTTTTTGTCAATCCCTACTTTGACTTATTTGAAGCGATCTGTAGGTCGGGTTCCGCGAAGCAAAAACCTACATCATTAGGACTTACGCTTATGAAACGAAATTAGCCTGCAAGAGAATTGCTTAATTTCGTTTCTCATGCGTAAGTCCTATTTATGTAGGGGCATACGCTTATGGGCGGTCAATTTTGTTGAAAATCCCAGGTGTTTATGTCCATAAGCGTATGCCCCGTCTTGATTTTGGCAAGAGCAAGACCTACCCTTATGAAACGAAATTAGGCCTCCGCGATCGCTTGGTGTCCGCAAGCAATGACACAAATACGTCCTGAATGCGTAAATGCTAAAGAAGTCTAATTACTTAAATCTTCGTCAATACTTCTTTTTATTATGCTTTTTTAACCCTTTGGTAATACCAAAGGAATGATTATGAGTATGAAATTAAAAAACAGACTTGAGATGCACTCTTCCCACAAAAATTCAATATAATTACCGAATCGCTGGAATCGAGTTTGTCTTAAACGGGTGCATCGGGGGAATGCAATTACATCAGAAACAGTGCGCCATTCCAAGCGGCTGCGCTAGAAGCAACCCAAGCGCAAAGCCCTCCGCGCCGAGGGGTGCCTCGCGCGAGGGGGTAGCAAAAAACTCGTAAAAATTAAATGTGGGGAGGGGGCATACGCATTCGGACATAAAAATTTTCTATTTTTACCGACATTTAACGTCCGAATGCTGTTGCCCCTACAGCCCTATTTTTTCGAGAATGGTTTTGACACGACTAAGAGCGATTAACAATTGGGAAAATGTTAATTGTTAGTTCAATACCTTCGCCAAAATAAAAAATACTATTCGTAGGTATTGTTAGTTGGGAAAATGTTAATTGGGAAAATGTTAATTGTTAGTTATAAATTATTAATTGGGAAAATGTTATAAGAGGTAAGGATGATGCTCCAACTAACAGGATATCAAATAACAGAAGAAATAACCGCTGGGCCGAACGCCATAGTTTATCGCGGAGTGCGAGACTCGGACAGCAGAAAAGTAGTAGTAAAAATCCTGCGAAATGAATATCCAACCATAGAACAAATAAGCAGTTTGAGGCAAGAATACCAAATAACTCAAACCCTCAAAAACACCGAAGGCATAGTAAAATCTTTAGACCTCGAAAAATACCAAAGAAGCTACGCTCTAATTCTCGAAGACGTAGTAGGAGAATCCCTAAAAGAACTATTAGCAGCAGAAAAACTGAAACTGCGAGAAATCCTGCGCGTATTTATGCTCTTAGTAGAAACCCTCGGAGAAATTCATCAAATTCCAGTAATTCATAAAGACATAAAACCGAGCAACATTATTGTCAATAACAACACTGGGCAAGTAAAACTAACGGACTTCGGCATCGCCTCGCAATTATCAAGGGAAAACCCCACCATAAGCAACGTTAACTTCGTAGAAGGAACTTTGGCGTATATGTCGCCGGAGCAGACGGGGCGAATGAATCGTGCTATAGATTACAGAAGCGATTATTATGCTTTAGGAGCGACTTTATACGAAACCCTGACGGAACGACTGCCCTTTACGACCAAAGACGCCATGGAGTTAGTACATTGCCACTTAGCAGTAAAACCGATAGCGCCCCACGAAATAGAGCCAGAAGTGCCAGAAGCCCTATCGGCAATAGTAATGAAACTGCTAGCGAAAAACGCAGAAGAGCGCTACCAAAGCGCCTCCGGCATCAAATACGACCTCGAAAGATGTCAGGAAGAACTGACAAACAAGGGCAGCATCGACTATTTCCTGCCGGGAGAGCGCGATCGCGGCACGCAACTATCCATACCAGAGAAGCTCTACGGAAGGGAAGAAGAAGTCGGGATGTTGTTAGGAGCATTCGACCGCGTAAGCGGCATCCTGACAGCCCGTAGGACGCGGCTATTGCCTGTCAACGAACAGGGCGAACAGGGCGACGAAGAAGAAACAGACTACCGGGACGAAGCCGGTTTTTTGCGCTCGGAAATGATGCTGGTATCGGGTTACTCGGGTATAGGAAAAACGGCAATAGTAAAGGAAGTTCACAAACCCATAGTCAGAGCGCGGGGATATTTTATCTCGGGCAAATTCGACCAATTTAAACGCAACATACCCTACGCGGCAGTAGTTCAAGCCTTCAACTCCTTAGTGCGCCACCTGCTGACAGAAAGCTCCGAAAAAGTAGCAGTTTGGAAAGAGAAACTCCAGTCTGCATTAGGCCCCAACGGTGGAGTAATTGTCGACGTCCTCCCGGAGCTTGAATTAATCATCGGTCCGCAACCAGAAGTACCCCAACTGGGCCCTACAGAATCTCAAAACAGATTTAACCGAGTATTTATAGAATTTGTCAGCGTCTTCAGCCTAGAGGAACATCCCTTAGTCGTATTCCTAGACGACCTGCAATGGGCCGATAGCGCCTCGTTGAAATTAATGGAACTGTTGATGAGCAACCCGGACAGCAAATATCTCTTGCTAATAGGAGCTTACCGGGATAACGAAGTCAGTCCCACCCATCCGACAGTTCAAACCATCGAGAAAATAAAAGCAGCCGGAGCTATAGTCAATAATATTATAGTAAAACCCTTAGAGCAATCTCATGTCAGCCAGTTAGTAGCAGAAACCTTAGGAGAAAAACCGCCAATAAAGACAGAGCAAAAAGGAAATTATGCCCTCAGACAAAGGCCGCAGATATTTCGTTCAAAAACCCAACCCCTAGCAGAATTAATCTACCAAAAAACCCAAGGAAATCCCTTTTTCATCACCCAAGTGTTGAAAAGTTTGTACTCGGAAAAACTGCTAGTTTACCGAGCTTCAACAGATAGTTGGGAATGGGACATTAACGACATTATGGCCGTAGGCATAACGGATTTAAACGTAGTCGAACTGATCGGTCGCAACATCGAAAAACTGTCCCCTTCTACCCAGAAAGTAATCAAATTAGCAGCCTGCATCGGCAACCAATTTAACCTAACAGTCCTCTCTATCGCCAACCAAGAATCGGAAACCGTGACCGCCGCTCAATTTTGGGAAGCTTTGCAGGCTGGTTTTATTTTACCAAAAAGCAAAACTTATAAAATACCCTTGAGCTTCGGTGGGGAGGAAGAGAGCCAGGAGGATATATTTATCGGTTTGAGGATGAAGCACTCGGCCCCATCTCCTCTCAATAGCATCGCTCCAGATTTAACTATAGAGTACAAATTTTTGCACGACCGCGTCCAGCAAGCGGCTTATGCTTTAATCCCCGAGGCACAGAAAAAAGAAACTCACTTGCATCTGGGTCAGTTGTTGTTAGCAGATACTACACAAGAAGAGCTGCAAGAAAATATTTTCCCTCTGGTAAACCAACTCAATTACGGTCAGCAGTTGTTGGCAAACAGGGAGGAAAAAGAAGAACTGGCAGAACTAAATTTAATGGCGGGGCACAAGGCTAAGGCATCTGCGGCCTACGAGGCGACCCTTAATTATCTCAATGTGGCTATGGGGCTGCTGGAGGTCGATAGTTGGGAAAACTGTTACGAGCTGTCTCGGGATATTTATCTGGGGGCTATAGAGGCGGAGTATCTTAATAGCAATTACTCCGGTTCGGATGAGTTGGCAGAAGTCGCTTTGGCAAAGGTTCAAAGTTTGTTGGAAAAGGTCAATGTTTACGAGCTGAAAATTCGCTCTTATATCGCTCAAAACGCGCTTCAAGAAGCGATAAAACTAGGGCTAAAAGCTGTAAAAACCCTGTCGGTGACTTTGGAGAAAGAAGCGCCAAAAATAGAAGGAGAGATAGAGGAATTGGCAGACCTGCCGGAAATGACCGATGCCAATAAACTAGCTGCGTTGCGGATATTAGATGTCATCAGCGGTCCGGCTTGTACGACAAATCCGGCTCTGATGTTACAACTTGTGTTTACTCAGCTTCATCTCTGCATTAACTACGGTAATTCCGCTATAGCTTCCAAAGTATATGTTGGCTATAGCATAGTGTTATGTGGTTCTATGAACTATATTTCTCAGGGATATCAATTTGGCAAG
>CALKCV010000262.1 GCA_938083405.1 uncultured Microcoleaceae cyanobacterium
ACCCAACAATACTATTGTATTTTTGGAGATTTTAATTTTTGGAAGTCCCTAACAACTAACAATTAACAATTCGTGTTTGTTAAATTTTACAAGTGTTTAGCCGACAATAGGCCAGAGTTGATAAGTGTTGGCAAATTAGCGATCGCTACAGTAGCGATCGCTGCTTTAGTGCTGTCCGTGCGTCAGGTTGGTGGGTTGCAAGAACTCGAACTAATGGCCTACGACCGGATGCTGAGGTTGCGCGACAAGTCCGAGGAAGATCCGCGATTGCTGGTAGTAGGTATTACAGAAGAAGATATCCAGGTTTTTAATAGATGGCCTCTGTCTGACGAGACCATCGCCCGACTCTTAGAAAAACTCTCCGAGTACGAGCCGGCGGTCATTGGTTTAGATTTATATAGAGACATTCCCTACGAACCAGGAACTAAAAAATTAGCCGAACAACTCCAAGCGCCGAATTTAATCGCCATTAAAAATCTCGGGGACGGTCGAGTAAAAGGAGTTCCCGCACCACCGGGGATACCGGCAGAACGTATTGGCTTTAACGACATAGTGCTAGACCCGGATGGGTCAGTGCGACGGAATTTGATGTTTGCCACTACGGAGGAAGGAACTTTTTTTTCCTTTTCCTTGCAGCTAGCTTTACATTATCTCCAGCAGCAGGATATTTCTCCAGAAAACAGCGAAGATAACCCCGATCGTATTCTCTGGGGACAAGCGGAGTTCGTGCCCCTAACCCGTGCCGATGGCGGCTATCGGAAAATAGACGATCGCGGCTACCAAATTCTGTTAAATTATCGCTCGGCTAAAAATGTAGCGCGACGAGCGAGCGTGACGCAGGTTTTGTACGGGCAGATCGAGCCCGAGTGGGTGAAAGGTAAGATCGTACTTATCGGCACTCTCGCCCCCAGTATTAGAGATGTGTTTTTAACTCCCTACAGTCCGGCGGCCCAGGAAACTACCCCAAAGATGCCTGGAGTCGTAGTTCACGCTCAGATGGTCAGTCAAATTCTCGATGCTGTAAGCGGCGATCGCCCTTTATATTTGTTTTGGCAGGAGTGGAGCGAGATTCTCTGGATTTTTGCTTGGGCGCTTATTGGTGGGAGTTTGGCTTTGGGCAGCCGCAATGCATTAGTTTTAGCAGCGAGTTTCCCGGTGCTGGTTTGCATTTTGGGAGGCACGAGTTTTTACCTGTTCTTGAATTATCGGTGGGTGCCGGTTGTTAGTCCTCTAGCTAGTTTTATTTTCAGCAGTACCACCATTGTAGTTTATCGAGCTTTTAGAGCCCAATGGCAGCAGCAAGTGGTAATGCGACTTTTGGGGCAGAATACTTCTCCAGAGGTTGCGGATGCTTTGTGGAGAAATCGCGATCGCTTAGTCAACGACGGCAAGTTACCCGGGCAAAACTTAACGGCGACTTTGTTATTTACCGATTTGCGCAATTTCAGCACCATTTCCGAACAAATGCCCCCGGAAGAGTTGATGGATTGGTTGAACGAATATTTATCTGCTTTAAGTCAGACGGTACGAGAGCATCATGGGATTATTAATAAGTTTACTGGGGATGGCATTATGGCTGCTTTTGGGGTGCCGATCGCTCGGACAACTACCGAAGAAATCGCGGCGGACGCTCGCATGGCCGTTGCTTGCGGTTTGGCAATGAGCGATCGCTTGCGGGAATTGAACGATGCTTGGAAGTTGCGGGGGTTGCCTCCAGTAGAAATGCGGGTAGGAATTTTTACTGGCCCTCTGGTTGCTGGCAGTCTAGGGGGTAAGGAGCGATCGGAATATGGGTTGATCGGGGATACGGTGAATATTGCTTCGCGCTTGGAAAGTTGCGCCAAAGAACGGCAGGATGGTATTTGTCGGGTTTTGATCGGTAAGGAAACTTTCGTGCATCTTGAGGACGATCTTGATTTCGATCGCTGGGGCCCGATGGCGTTGAAGGGCAAGCAGCAAACTATTGATGTTTATCGGGTGCTGGGTTGGAAGAGTGACCGTTCGTAGCAATCGCGAAGAGCGATTTATACCGAAAAGCGATTGCTACGAACAGACAATTACCTATCCCGATTACGTCTCCTTCTTCTCTTTGGTTCTGCAGGTGGTGCCAGTTCCTCCAGGAGCGATCGCGCGCTGTCCGCTCCCTCCACGTTTCCTTGTTCCTCGTAAAGTTCCAGGGCCGATTCCAGTGCGGCGATCGCCTCTGGCGTTCGTTCTCTGCCTTTAAAAGCCAGCCCTAGCTTGTAATGGACGCTGGCATCTTCGGGGTCGATTTCTACGACACGGCGATAGGTGACGATCGCTTGCAAGTAATCTCCTCGATCTAATTGAATATCCCCCACTGCAACCTGGGCTTCGATTAAATCCGGTTCTACGGCAGCAGCGCGTAAATAAGCAGCCATAGCACCGCTGAGGTCGTTTCCATCCTTAAGAATTTCCGCAATTTCAAACTGGAATTCTGCATTGCGAGGCTCTAACTCGGCTGCAGTTTGAAAAGCAGCTAAAGCCGCTCTGGAGTTGCCACTACCGAGCCAGGCAATTGCTAGCTTTAGCTGCACGCTGGGGTCCGAGGGAGCGAGCCCCGCTGCTTGCTGGAGGGCTTCGACTGCTTCTGGGAAGCGTTGGGTTCTCAGCATCGCTAAACTCATAGCTGAATAAGCTTCCAAATTATTAGGGTCGAAGTGAAGAGCTACTTGGTAGGCCCTGATGGCATCTTCGTAGTTTTCTTGTCGCAACAGACTTACGCCCAGTCCCAGGTGAGCGTTGATATTGTCGCGCTTGAGTAGGGTAGCGCGGCGATAAGCTACGGAAGCGGCGGCATAATCTTCTATTTGGGCGAGGGAGTGTCCCAGAGCGTATTGGAAATCGGCGTTGTGGGGGTCGATGGCGGTGGCTTGTTGGTAGAAGTTGGCCGCCGACTCAAAATCGAATTGTATGGCGTACAAGTAGGCAATGCCGGAATAGATGCGGGCATTTTTGGCATCTAAACGGGCTGCTCGCAAGTAAAGGTCGATGGCCACTTCGTAATTTCCGGCATCCACTTGCTCCCGCCCTTGGCGCATGAGATTTTCGGCGCTGGGGTTCGAGGCGACCGCCCCTCGGTCTAATATTTCCGACGAGCGAGCGACTTGGGGGAGGGTGGCGATGCCGGAGGCCATCAAGAGGATACCGATTAAAGTTAAGGTTTGTTTGTACACGGCCAGTGTTTCGCTAAAGGTTGCTAGAAATTGTAAACCATCCGATCGATCTATGACTTTTGACCCATAGCAATAGGGTTCCATGGCAGATAAACTACACTCAGACAAGGTCTTATGAGGATTTCTTTAGTTACGGACATTTTAATTAGTCCACCTTTTTTAGGGCCTAAAAATTTCGCATCTTTTGGATAATTGGCCCGATCGCGGTCCCCGGGCCGCTTAATGGGTTTTTCTAGCTTGGATTGCAGGGGTGCATCACCCGAGTGAAAAAACCAAAGACGCTGTCGGCGCGCACCCGTTTGTCTGGGGCGCGATCGCTTCTATTGTAGCATTGCTTACCAAAAAATCAAGAAACTTTTGCCTAAAATATGCCTAAAAATAATAGAAGAATTAGAGTTAACAAATCATGGCTAAAATTAACAATCAAATCGCGCGGTTAGAAACGATAGTGTTAAAAAGTTCTAGTTCAAAAGTTGTTAAAGCCAGGCGCGATTATAATACCTTGGTTGCGACAGAAAGTTTAGAAGATTATGCCCTGCGTTTCGCTCCCAAATCTTTTAGAAAATGGTCTGAATTTCTAGTAGCTAATACTGCCATTGGCGGTATTTCTTTTTTGGCTTTAGAAGCTATTGGTGGTTCTTTGGCGATCGCCTACGGATTTGCTAATTCTTTCTGGGCGATTATTGTCGTAGGAGCGATTATTTTTTTAGCGGGTTTACCTATTAGTTATTACGCTGCTAAATACAATATAGACATCGATTTATTAACCCGTGGTGCGGGTTTTGGTTATATCGGTTCGACCATTACTTCCTTAATTTATGCCAGCTTTACTTTTATCTTTTTTGCCCTAGAGGCTGCCATTATGGCTCAGGCGATCGAGCTATATTTTCATGTACCTTTGTCTTGGGGCTATCTGTTTTGTTCTTTAATTATCCTGCCATTAGTATTTTTTGGCGTTACCTTAATCAATCAACTCCAACTCTGGACTCAACCAGTGTGGATAATCTTAATGGTAATGCCCTATATCTTTGTAGTTTATAAAGAACCACTCGCCCTATCTAATTGGTTGAATTTCGCAGGGAATTCGCCAAGCGGTGCCGCCTTTAATCCCATGCTATTTGGGGCGGCGGCAACTGTATGCTTTTCATTAATAGCTCAATTAGGAGAACAGGTAGATTATTTAAGATTCCTCCCTGAAAAACAAAAACACAATCGCTTTAGATGGTGGATGGCAGTCATTTTAGCCGGGCCTGGTTGGATTATTATCGGGGTTGCCAAAGAGTTAGGAGGAGCTTTTTTGGCATCTTTGGCTATTAAGAATGGAGTATCTGTTATTAAAGCAACAGAACCAGTGTGGATGTATTTATCGGGGTTTGAATATGTGTTTGCCAATCCAGAAGTGACGATGGCAGTAGGGGTTTTATTCGTGATAATATCTCAAATAAAGATCAACGTTACTAATGCCTACGCCGGTTCTTTAGCATGGTCGAATTTCTTTTCGAGAATAACCCACAGTCATCCGGGGCGAGTGGTTTGGTTGGTTTTTAATG
>CALKCV010000263.1 GCA_938083405.1 uncultured Microcoleaceae cyanobacterium
AAAAAAGAATTAGAAAAACTGTCAAAAATGTTTCAAGCCCCAGGAGAACAAAGGAGCAAAAATTCCCAGCAATCTATCGGAATTCCTAAACAAAAAAAATCTTCTAGCCCGGCAGAAAGTTCGCCAAATATCTCTGAAGCAGAAACAGCAAAACTAGAAAAAGCAAAGCAAAAAATAAAAATAGCAGTGGCGGGATTAGTTGCTTTATCCATAGCAGCAGCAACGGGAGTCGTGTGGGCGAGAGAAATATTTCAAAATGCGCAAGAGCAACTGCAAACAACAGAAAACAAACTACAACGAGCCCAGAAAGAGCTAAAAGAAGCTCAAGAGGGAACAAAATTAGAACAGCAAGGAGTAAGCGCCTTGCGACAGTTTGAGTTTGCAGAAATAGAAGCATTATTATCAGCAATGGAGGCGGGGCAACAATTAAAAGAAATAGTAAAAAGCGATCGCCCCCTGGCAGAATATCCAGCGATCGCCCCGATATTTACCCTCCAACAAATTCTCCAAAACATCCACGAACGCAACCAAATTAAAAATATCAAATACATCAGCTTTAGTCCGAAAGGCGAAATACTTGCCGCGATAGCTACGGACGGGACTGCCCGCCTCTTAAAACCATCCGGCCAACCCATAGCCGAACTAAAAGGACACCAAGGCCCAGTATTAGACATAACCTTCAGCGCCGACGGCAAATCCCTTGCCACCGCAGGAGAAGACGGAACGGCGCGAGTCTGGGATCTCTTTGGTAAAGAAATAGCCCAACTAAAAGGCCATGAAGGCAGCCTTTGGGATGTGTCCTTTAGTCCCGACAATAAACGCCTGGCCACGGCAGGAGAAGACGGGACCGCACGCCTCTGGGAGCTCTCCGGCAAACAAATAGCCCAATTAAAAGGCCACGAAGGTCGCATCTTAGACGTAGCCTTTAGCGCCGACGGTCAAAGACTAGCCACCGCAGGTTGGGACGGAACTGCCAGGATCTGGAGTACGCGATCGGGCAAACAGTTAGCCCGCCTAAAAGGCCACGAAGGCAGCGTCGAGAGAGTAACCTTCAGTCCAGATAGCCAAAGGTTAGTCACTGCGGGTTGGGACGGCACAGTTCGCATCTGGAGTAGAACCGGTAAGCTATTAACCAGGCTCAAAGGACACGAAGGCGGTGTCTGGAACGTCAGTTTTAGCCCAGACGGCAAGCGACTAGCTACTGGAGGAGAAGACGGAACGGCCCAGATATGGAATATTTCTGGAAAGCAAATAGCTAAACTCCAAGGACATCAAGGCATCGTTAGCAGTATCAGTTTCAGTCCCGATGGAAAAAGTCTGGCAACGGCGGGCAGCGACGGTACGGTTCGCTTGTGGGAATTAGACGGCAACTTGTTAGCAGAGTTGAAGGGGCATCAAGGTCGCGTTTGGGAAGTTAGTTTTTCTGCGGGAGAAAAGCTGGCTAGCACTGGTGAAGATGGCACTGCTAGAATATGGCAACTCTCCAGGGAGCCCGCGACGGAAATTAAGGGCGATCGCTCTATATTCGCCAACGTCAGTTTCAGCCCCGAAGGCAAGTTAATAGCCACTGCTGCCTTGGATGGCACCGCCCGGATCTGGGATACATCGGGAAAAGCCTTATCCAGATTTCAAGGATATTTGGGACTTTTCGGCCACATCAGTTTTAGTCCCGACGGACAACGCATCGCTACCGCAGGGGATGATAGTCCCCCTCGCTTATGGACTATTTCCGGCGAAGAGTTGGTAAGCTTGGAGGGACATGAGGGCAGGGTTCAGTCCGTTAGTTTCAGTCCAGACGGGCAGCGAGTTGCCACTGCTGGCAGGGATGGCACTGCCCGCATCTGGGATAGTTCGGGGAAAGAGCTAGTTGTGTTGGAGGGGCATGATGGTCCTGTTTGGGATGCGATCTTTAGCCCCGACGGGCAACGAATGGCGACGGCGGGAGAGGATGGTAGTGCGAGAATCTGGAATAGTTCTGGCCAACAGTTGATGGAGTTGAGGGGAAATGAGGGGCGTATTAATACCGTTAGTTTTAGCCCCGATGGGTTGACTTTGGCGACTGGTGGCAGCGATGGAGTTGTCTGGTTTTGGGATACTCGCGGCGCGATCGCCCAGTCTGTGAGCGAGTTAAGGGCCCATCGCGGCAGCGTGGAGAAAGTTGCTTTTAGTTCCGACGGACAGCGGTTGGCGACTAAGGCTAATGATGGGACTATTCGTATTTGGGATATTGCCGGACGTCCGATCGCTCAATTTGAGGGGGGTAAAAGTTTTAGCCCCGATGGGGAGTTGGTGGCGACTTTGGAGAATGGCGGGTTAGAGTTATGGTCCGTAAAGGAATTAGATGAGTTATTGGCGGCAGGTTGTCTGTGGCTTGAGGATTATTTTGTTACTCATCCCCAGAAGTTAGAAGAGTTGAAAGTTTGCAAAAACGATCGATAGGTTTTTAGGAAATTGGGAATTGGGAACCCTCAATAAGACTGTTTTATTGGTCTGCCCGAATATAACTTATCTATTTTTTCCAAGCTTTATACTCGGTCTATTAAACAAATAAAAATGTATTGCACCCTAATAGCTTTCTCTTTTACCGTTGATTTTTAGCAAGGCAAACCTTGCTTGGGGGCGACACAAAAAAACAGCCTCTCGATCGCTTTTTTACTTTTGCTCGGAATTATCTTCTGAATTTATTTCAGTGGTTTCCACCTTTGACTCATTAGGTTGCTCGGGAGGTAACCCGCCGGGGGGTGAGTCTGTTTCTGCTATTTGTTTTTTCACAAAAAAGCCACCAAGAACTGACAAGATCAGGCCCAGTATAGTCCCCGGTTCGGGAACTTGCTGTGAAGATTGCTGTTGGGTATCAATAAGTGGTGTTGACTGAGATTTAGCGGGCTTAACTTCGGTTAAGATGCCTAAACTCAAGGTCGCAGCAGTTAAGACAATTGTTGCTGTTTTAATCGAGCTTTTCATAAAAAAACGCTCCTGATTTTGAAGTTGGTTAGTTATATTATCAGCGAAAGAGCGCTTATTGTCAAGGGGTAAGTAATTAATAATAAATAATTAATAATTAATTATTAATAATTGTCGTACCTTCCATCGAGGAGGCGATCGAGCGTTAATAATTGCGTCGTCGGAATTTTTTGAACTTAAATTCCCCAGGCACGACTACTTATATCTTAATGGCTGAAATTGATTAAAAAGTTATGGCAGTCCGTGGAGAATTTGTCATTTTTTAAAAAGTAGATAAAAAACCAGAAAATTAGACTATGGGTGGGGCATAGGCATTCGTATGGGTATATTTATAGCAATCCGTGCGGAGGTCCAGAAAAGTTTGGGGGCAAGAAACCCGGTTTCTTCTGCGAAACCGGGTTTCTAAAATATTGCAAATCATTTAGGATTGCTATATGTTTTTTTTAAGAATTGAACGCCCGAATGCTGTTGCCCTTAAAGCTTTACTTGGTACGCGACTAGAATAGGATTGCGTTCGCAACCAACAACTAACAACTAACCACTAACAACCAACAACTAACTATTTCCAATATGGAATACTTCTTCATGTTAACTGGATTTATAATGGCATCTTATTCCCTAGTGTCTAACGATGTCATTCAAACCTTGGGGACTTTTTTAAGTTCTAATAAAGAACGACCTTGGTGGATGCTGTGGCTGTTTGCGAGTTTTATTTTAACGGCAATATTTATTTTTGGATGGTGGGCGAATAACGGCGACATTTCTTACGGAAGACTGGAACAAATTCCTTTTCCTGAAGAGTTTACTTGGGTTTATTTAGTACCGCCAATAGTTTTAGTAATTTTAACTCAATTGGGAATTCCTGTCAGCACGACCTTTTTGATCTTAACGGTTTTCGCTCCTCAAGCTTTAAACAGTATGTTAATTAAATCGCTGCTGGGATACCTTCTTGCCTTGGTAACGGGGATTGTTATTTATAAATTTGTTGCTAGAGGTTTAGAAAGTAATTTTTTAGAAAGTCAGGAGGAAGAAAATCCTCGTTATTGGATAGTTTTACAATGGTTATCAACAGCATTTTTATGGAGTCAATGGCTGATTCAAGACATGGCGAATATTTTCGCTTATCTACCTCGAAAGTTAAGTTTGTCTTGGCTGATATTTTCATTGGGAATAACGATCGCTTTACATGGGATTCTGTTCTACAGAAGGGGGGGTGAAGTTCAGAAAATTGTCACGAACAAAACTAATACCCAGGATATTCGTTCGGCAACAATAATTAATTTTATTTACGGTTCAATCTTGGTATTTTTCATTAAATTAAGCAGCATTCCTATGAGTACCACTTGGGTTTTCATTGGACTATTGGGAGGACGAGAATTGGCTATAACTTTGAACAGTAAAATTAGACCCTTGAAAGAAACTGGTAAGATGATTGCTGGAGATAGTTTGAAAGCGTTAATAGGTTTGATTGTTAGCGTTCTCCTAGCTTTTGGACTTCCTTTAATAGAAAAAGCCATCGGTTAGGGAAATTAAGATTCTTTTATAATGGAAGCTGCTATAGCAATCAAAGAATGTATGAGATACGATCTAACGATCGTGAACCTGCCCCCCTTTTTAAGGGGGGAGCCGGAAAATGTCAAGGTTCCCTAACTCATCAATTTTTAGTTTTTAGAAACGGGAGCGATCGCCCCGAACATACCTTTTAACTATATGAACTTACGCAGTCTGATACCGCTATTCGACCCCGACGTTCGGGAATGGGGAATGGAAGCCCGCTTATTACGCTGGTTAACTTTTCTCTGGTTATTCATAGGATTGATAGTATTATTTTCCGCGTCTTATGCCTCGGGCAGCGTCGAACGCGGAGATGGTCTCTACTACTTCAAGCGACAACTGATTTGGGTTGTAGTCGGCATGATGGGATTCAATTTTGTTATTTATACCCCCATCTCTAAAATGTTGCAGGCAGCGAAAGTGGGACTCGCGGTCGTATTAGTATTGCTGTGCTTGACCTTAGTTCCCGGACTGGGAACCACTATCAACGGTGCCACCCGCTGGATATCTGTTGGCGGCATTCTCATTCAGCCTTCTGAATTGATGAAACCCTTTCTCGTACTCCAAAGCGCCCGTTTTTTCGGTCGATGGGACCGGCTGAGTTGGACGGTTCGCTTAATTTGGCTGGGAATCTTTGGTTTAGTGCTGTCAACAATTTTGCTCGAACCAAATCTCAGTACCACCGCCCTTTGCGGCATGACTTTATGGTTGATAGCAATGGCTGCAGGATTGCCTTACTCTTATCTGGGAGGAACGGCTTTAGGAGGGGTGCTGACAGCTACTCTGAGTATCAGTATTAAGGAATATCAACGACGGCGGGTTTTGTCTTTTATGAACCCTTGGGCGGATCCTATCAATGATGGTTATCAATTAATCCAAAGTCTGCTTGCGGTTGGTTCTGGGGGCGTTTGGGGAACTGGTTTGGGTTTATCCCAGCAAAAATTGTATTTTCTACCGATTCAATATAGCGATTTTATCTTTTCTGTATATGCGGAAGAGTTTGGCTTGGTGGGTGGTTTGGTATTGTTGTTTTTGTTGAGCGCTTATGCAACTTTAGCTTTGAGAGTTGCGATTAAAGCTAGTCGAATAGAACATAAACTCGTAGCGATCGGGGTGATGGTGGTGATGGTGGGGCAGTCGCTATTAAATATTGGCGTTGCTACTGGTGCTTTGCCTACTACTGGTTTGCCTCTGCCGCTGTTTAGTTATGGGGGCAGTTCGATGATCGGTAGTTTGTTGTTAGCGGGGTTGTCGATCAGAGTAGCGAGGGATAGCAGCCAAGCCCAGGTGGTGTTTATTGATGGCGATCGCCTCGATCGCAGCCGCCGGCG
>CALKCV010000264.1 GCA_938083405.1 uncultured Microcoleaceae cyanobacterium
CTGCCAACCGATCGCCTGTTCCCGCTGCGAACCGATCGCCTATTCTCCGCCTCAAAGAAGTACAACAGCATTACTCTCTCGAAACTAGCTTCATCCAGCAGCTATTTTCCAAAACTAAACAGACCATTAAGGCAGTGGATGGAGTGAGTTTAGATCTGTACTCTGGAGAAATATTGGGACTGGTGGGGGAGTCAGGTTGCGGCAAAAGCACTTTATCCCGTACTATCTTGCAGTTGGTACGTCCTACTGGGGGCATCGTTGAATTCCAAGGCACAGATTTAACCGTTCTCTCTGCCCGGCAGATGCAGCCTTACCGCCGCCAAATGCAAATGGTCTTCCAAGACCCCCATGCTTGTCTCAATCCCATGATGAACGTGGCCGACTGTATTGCGGCACCTCTGTTCGTTCATAAATTGGCAAACCGCCAAGAAGCCCGAACTCGCGTCGAACAAATGTTAGAACGAGTAGGCTTGACACCGACGGCGGAATATGGTAAGCGCTATCCTTCGGAATTATCTGGAGGACAACAGCAGCGGGTTGCCATTGCCAGGGCTTTAATTACGAATCCTAAATTAGTAATTTGCGACGAACCAGTTAGTATGTTAGATGCCAGCGTCCAGAGACAAGTATTAGAGTTAATGTTGGAGTTAAAAGAAGAGTTTGGTTTGACATATTTATTTATTACTCACGATTTGTGGGTAGCGCGTTTTTTCTGCGATCGCATCGCCGTAATGAACTCCGGCAAAATTGTCGAATTAGGTCAAACCCAACAAATTTTTAAGAACCCCCAGCATCCCTACACTCAAACTTTATTAAATGCTGCGCCATTATTGATTAGTTGATAGAAAAGATGAATGGTGCGGAAACCAATATTAACCGGTGCGTTTAACTAAGAAACCCGGTTTTTTGAAAAAACCGGGTTTTTGGGCTATCGAGAATTAAATGTTCGATCGTTTATTCAACTTAATAAAAAAAAATAACCATGAAAACTTACGAAGAAATAACCCTAAAAATTCCCTCAGATGTAGCAGAAGCTTATCGAAAAGCTACTGAAGAAAAACGCGAACAAATACAGTTAAAGTTAGCTTTACTTTTAGATTTACAATTAAAAATTAGTCACAAAGAGGCAGTTCAAGAACTGCAAAAAACAATGAAATCTGCTAGCGAAGAAGCTCAAAAAAATGGGCTAACTCCAGAAATACTCGAATCTATTTTGGCAGAAGAAAATTGACAAACACCTAATTTATTTTTGAGTTGTATTTGTGGGTTGGGCGCACGCAAAGCGGAACCTAACTCGAACCGTTCAATCGATGGAAATAAAATAACCATGAAAACTTACAAACAAATAACCATTAAAGTTCCCTCAGAGCTAGCAGAAAATTATTATAGAGTTCCCGAAAAAGAACGGGAACAAATAGAATTAAAACTTGCATTTATCTTAGATTTGCAATTAAAAACCAACAGAAAAGAAGCCGCTCAAAGACTGCGAAAAGCAATGGATGCTGCCAGTGAAGAAGCTCAAAAAAATGGATTAACGCCTGAGATATTAGAATCTATTTTAAATGAGGGTGGGGAATGATAAAGAGATATGTTTTTGATACGAACGTTATCATCAGTGCCTTTTTGTTTGAAAAAAGCAAGCCGTATGAAGCGGTTAAAGTAGTTCAAAAAATAGGTGTTATTTTATTGTCTGACAAAATTTTCAAAGAAATAGAAGAAGTTATTTTGCGTCCCAAGTTTGACCGATATATCAGCTTAACAAAAAAGCAAAAGCTTTTAGAAGACTTGCTTAAATCTTCCTTATCGATTAACCCTACAGAAGAGATCGCCGAATGTCGAGACCCAAAAGATAACAAATACTTATAATTAGCAGTGGCAGGTCAAGCAGAATGTATTATTACCGGAGATAACGATTGACTGGTGCTTCATCCATTTAGAGGAATTAAGATTTTAAGCGATCGAGATTTTTTAGCAATTAACTTAAATGAAAATTAAAGATTTTTTGAAGTTTTGGAAAGTCAAAATTAAAAAAAATTAGTTAAAATTTAAAATTAGTTTTTTCTCTAAGAGGAATATTACAGTGACCAAAACAAACCAAGACTTTCTCAACCAAACCGATCCCCTAGTCGCCGAATTAATTCAAAAAGAAGTCAAGCGGCAACAAGAGCATCTCGAACTCATAGCCAGCGAAAACTTTACCTCGCCAGCAGTCCTCGCAGCCCAAGGTTCCGCACTAACCAATAAATACGCCGAAGGTTTGCCCAAAAAACGGTACTACGGCGGCTGCGAATTTATCGACGAAATCGAACAATTAGCCATAGACAGGGCCAAAGAACTATTTGGGGCCGCCCACGCCAACGTTCAGCCCCACTCCGGTGCCCAGGCCAACTTTGCCGTCTTCCTAACCCTGCTGGAACCGGGGGACACTTTTATGGGCATGGACCTCTCCCACGGCGGACATTTGACCCACGGTTCCCCGGTAAACTTCTCGGGTAAATGGTTCAATGTGGTTCAATACGGAGTTAACCAAGAAACCGAACGGCTGGATTACGACCAAATTATGGAACTGGCCAAAGAGCATAAGCCGAAACTAATTATGTGCGGCTATTCTGCCTACTCCAGGACGATCGAATTCGATAAATTTCGAGCGATCGCCGACGAAATAGGGGCCTACCTCGTAGCCGACATCGCCCATATAGCCGGTTTAGTCGCCACGGGCCATCACCCAAGCCCCATCCCCTACTGCCACGTCGTCACCACCACCACCCACAAAACCCTGCGGGGGCCTCGGGGCGGTTTAATCCTAACCAGCGACCCAGAATTAGGTAAAAAACTGGATAAGTCAGTCTTCCCCGGCAGCCAGGGCGGCCCCCTAGAACACGTTATCGCGGGTAAAGCTGTTGCTTTTGGGGAAGCCTTAAAGCCAGAATTTAAAACCTATTCCGGCAAAGTCATCGAAAATGCCAAGGCCATGGGTGCCCAATTAGAAAAGCGCGGTTTAAAAATCGTCTCTGGGGGCACGGACAATCATTTAATTTTGGTTGACTTGCGTTCCATCCAGATGACCGGCAAGCAGGCCGATAAACTCGTCAGCGGCATCAATATCACTGCCAATAAGAATACCGTTCCCTTCGATCCAGAATCTCCCTTCGTCACCAGCGGTTTGCGACTCGGTTCGCCGGCAATGACAACTCGGGGAATGGGTCGCGAAGAATTTGTAGAAATAGGGGATATTATTGCAGAACGATTGTTAAATCCCGAGGATGAAGCAGTAGCTAGCAATTGTCGCAAGCGGGTCGCTGCTTTGTGCGATCGCTTCCCACTCTATCCCCATCTAGCCCAACCAATACCGGCAATGGTCTAATCATGGCTTTCTCACTAATTCCCCACCATCTATTTCACATCATCGCCTTTCTAGTTTCAACCAACGTCGTCCTCTTGACTACCC
Source organism: uncultured Microcoleaceae cyanobacterium (assembly GCA_938083405.1). GTDB lineage: Bacteria > Cyanobacteriota > Cyanobacteriia > Cyanobacteriales > Microcoleaceae > CALKCV01. The sequence goes on from CALKCV010000264.1 coordinate 3,449, forward strand.
CCATAGTAAAAGACATCGCCCTGAAAAGCGGAAGGTTCGATCGCCCTGGAGACAGGAAAATCCACAAACAACCAATGGTCCGTTTGGGAGGTGTATCTATTTTTCTCGGTGCCTTAACTGCCCTGCTGGTAGTCTGGGGGCTGGGAGGATTTATGAACCCCAACGGCGACTTCCTCCCCCAAGACAAAGAATTGGAAATTTGGGGAGTAACCATTGGCGGCCTGGCTTTCTTCCTCATCGGTTTGGCCGACGACTTGTACGGTCTCTCTGCCATCTTTCGACTAATAATGGAAGTAATAGTCGCCAGTTTTGCTTGGTTTGTGGGAGTGCAGATCGAATTTTTAAGCGTTCCCTTTGACGGGTTGATACAAATTGGCTGGCTGATTTTGCCAGTGACGGTTATTTGGCTGGTGGGGATGGCAAACGCTATTAACATGATCGACGGTGTAGATGGTTTGGCAGCCGGGGTGTCGGGCATTGCTGCGGTGGTAATGCTATTCGTGAGTTTGTTTATGAACCAACCGGCGGCGGCATTAATAGCTGCCGCCCTCGCCGGCGGGGCGTTAGGCTTTCTCCGCTACAATTTCAACCCCGCCCAAATCTTCATGGGAGATGGCGGGGCTTATTATATTGGCTTTACTTTAGCCGGAGTGGGAGTCATCGGTTTGGTGAAGGCTACGGCGGTGACTTCCCTGGTACTGCCTTATGTGATTTTGGCAGTACCGATTTTGGATATGTCGGCGGTAATTTTAGATAGAATTCGCCACGGTAAATCGCCTTTTTCTGCGGATAATCGCCATTTACATCATCGTTTGTTGAATGCGGGTTTATCCCAGAGGTTGACGGTTTTGTTTATTTATTCTTTGACTTTGTGGGTTGGTAGTTTGGCTTTGGTTTTTTCGGGGATTCCTAGCGGTTTGATTTATGCTTGTGGGGCGACGGGTTTGTTGGTTTATACCAGTTGGAAGGTGTGGAGAAATAAGAAGTTTTAGTTGAGTTGCCGAATCTATTTTTTAAGAGGGCGATCGGGGTGGAGTATTTGAATC
>CALKCV010000265.1 GCA_938083405.1 uncultured Microcoleaceae cyanobacterium
AATAATTTCCAACCAATTTCACTTTATAATAAAGGTTTTACGGAAGTCTTTTTTGCCAACGCTGCCAGAGAGCTTTTTACTACATTAAACTCCCAAAGTATGAATTTGTTTCCAGGTGAAATAGAAGCAAAAATTGTTGAAAAACTAGAGGATGAAGGAAACGACTTCGATGCTACCATAAAAGCAGCATATTTTCCATCTATTAGAACCATCATCGAAGCCTGGGCATCAACAGCAAATCAAACTGGGCAATCTCAAATTATTTCACCCGAAGAAATACAGCAACAAAAAAGTCAATTTTCCAGAAAGCTTTTTGGAGATTTTGTTCCTTGGCTAAATTATCCATCGACTATTGAAATTGAAGCCAGCTTAAACGAAGAAATTAACGAATTTTTTTTCAAGGTAAAACAAGCCGAACAAAAATATTTAGGTGGAATACTGCCTCAAATTTTCAATGCTCTTTCTAAAGATTCGCAACCAGTGGAAGGCGATTCAGATTTAATTATCGAAGAAATAAAATCCCTGACCGAAAACCTAAAAAATTATCCTGCTAAGGGCTTGCAAATTGTCGCCAACCTTGAAGCTTCTGTCAAATTATTTGAAGCTGACGAAGACTCAAAAAAAGCTGCCGTTAGAGTGTTAAATACATACAAAGATGCTTTAGAAAAAGTGGCCGACGAACAAGAAAAATATTTTGCGGTTATCGAGAAATATTTAAAAGCCGTAAACTCTTTTTTAGAAGACAAACAAATCGAAGTTTTATGGGACAACTTGCCCAAACTTAGTTCCAGAAGAAATGCTCTCGGTATCAAATTCAACGACGATGTAGCTATAATTCCCGGTATTAATCGGGCGTTATCCTCTGGCGAACGTCAGATTATTACTCTAATATATGCTGCCAGTAGAATGAGTAAAAATCAAATTGTTTTAATTGACGATCCCGAAATTTCTCTCCACGTTGACTGGCAGCGTTTATTGCTGAACCAAATGTCGCGACAACTGGGGGAAAGACAAATTATTGTTTGCACTCATTCTCCTGTTATTGGGGCAGAATACGAAGATGAAGTCATCATTTTTGAACCTACAATAACTCAAAATCCCAACCCTAGAAACATTCTAGATGAAGTAGAGCTAGCATGGTAAAATATACGCCCCAACAATACCAGTCGTATTTGCAAAATAGTAATAAAAAACATATTTTAGTTGAGGGGAAAAATGACAAATATTTAATAGAGCGTTTGTGGGGGGATTTTGCTACGAAATTTGGTAAGTCAGAAGTTAAAGATTTGCTGGTAGTAGATCGTGCAGAATATTTGATTAAACCTGACTCCAGAACCGGTTCTAATAAAGAGAAAGTTATTGAAATTTGTCAAAGCGTTAATAGTAAATCTTATGCTAAAAGATTTGTCGGTTTTGTCGATCGCGACTTAGATAAATTTGATTGGGATTACGAAAAAACAGAGACAATTAAGGATAACTTACAAGGGCATGAAATAGAAGGGCGAATGGTGCGATCGCGCGGACACTCCATAGAAAATTATCTTTTTGAAACCGCCTGTTTGTGCGAATCTTTAGAATTGATTTCCACCATTTCTTATGCTAGGGAAGCCATTGAATTGTTTCAATCGGTTTTTGAGTCCGCGATTTATTCAGCTTGCATTATTGGTTTGGCTGCTGCTAAAAGTAATTTACTCAAAAAAATACAAAATACGATTAGTTGGGAATTAATCGAATTAGGGAGGCAAAAGGTAATTTTTCTCTTAGAAGATTGGCTGCGGGAGTTAGAAAATAAGCGTAATTTGTCTCCAGAAGAAATTAAATCTTTATCTGAAAATTACGCAATTTATACCAATTATGTCAATAGAGCATCTTTTTCCGTTATTAGATGGCTGTGTCACGGTCATACTGGCTACGATTTCCTGATAGAAACCTATATCAAATGCGCTACAGAAGTTTGTCCGCGAGACAGAAATTACAGCAAAGAAATTAGTAACGTAAGTTGGATGAAAAAAGACAGAATGTTCGAGATATTAACCAATTTTTGGGTCAAAACAGCCCTAGATAAATCGGGAAAATATCCCAGAGAAATATTTGAGCTTTTAGATTTTTGTTAGATAGAGTTACCTTTTTGCTATCAATAACTCAAACTAACTTCAAAGTCTTTTTAGTGAAAAATGGGTAGTGGGTTAGAAGTAGCGTTTTAGCTTCAAAAGTTTGTCTGTAGTAATCGCTTTAGCGATTTAGATAGGACTTGTCTTAAATCGCTTTAGCGATTACTACGAAAAACCTCTAAAATCCTTGCTACATTCTGGAAAAGTCTCTACATCTTTAGCACTACCAAAAAATGAAGAGTTTGCGCGATCGCGCCTTTGAACTCCGGCCTAGAAAAGGGAAACTGCCCGAGACGATATCCCTGTTCTACCTTGCGCGCCCCAGTAGCCGCGTTCCACGTTCTAACAACAATTCCCCCTTTTCCCCATAAATGCTATAATCTATTATTACCCAAGTTCTTAATTAATAACTCAGGAGGCAAATCACTGTGTCGGTTCCCCCCTTGACAACTACTTCGAGTCGAAAATCGATCGCCTTAAAATCAACTATAAAAAACGACCCAGCAAAAATCCAACCCAACCGTAACTTTAAATTTAATTTAACCGCCATTTTTACGACCACAATATTTATCCTAGCAATTAGCGCTAATTCTGCCTTAAGCCAAACCACAAACCGCCGCTGGTTGGAGGTAGGAATCGTCCAAAAATTTGGCGAAAAAACCACAGATAAATTAACCCTAAAAGCAACCCCAGAAGATAAATTAAGTTTGCGGTTCAAAACAATGGAAGGGGAAGGAAACCTCAGCGTAGATAGCGTAACCCTCCAAATCAAAACCCAACCCTTAGAAAAACCCTTATTAAGAGAACGTCTAGTCCTCAGCAGCCACCGCAGCTTTGAAAGCGCGGAAGAAAGCGCAAACAAATGGCAAGAACTAGGTATTAAAGTAGAAATATCTCAACCCGGAAGGTGGAAAGTTTGGGCGGATCGAGAAGTCTATACTACTCCGCTTCTGCGGCGTTGGCTGTTACAAAGCTTGCAGGCAAGAGGTCATAATAATGCTTATTTAGATGTAGAAGTTATCAAACAAAAAAAAGTGGCTTATTGGCAGACAAACGGTCTGACTTACCACCGCCACGAGTTAGATATCGTCGCAGGCAAAAGCGTTATTTTAGTTAACGGCATCGAAGGGGAAAGAGGCTCACGCCTCTACGGTGGAACCCTGCGACTGCAACCAAACGCTTACGGGACTTATACCTTAGTCAATAACGTACCTTTAGAAACATATTTGCGCGGGGTAGTGCCCCACGAGCTCGGCGCCTGGCCGCCCCAGGCATCCCTGGAAGCTCAGGCAATTATAGCCAGGACTTATGCCCTGCGGAATTTGCGCCGTTTCCAGGCAGATAATTACGAGCTCTGCGCCAACACCCACTGCCAGGTTTATAAGGGGTTGGATGTTTACCCGCAAACCGATAAAGCGATCGCCGCTACTGAAGGATTGGTATTAACTTACGAAAACGAGCTAGTGGATGCAGTTTATTTCGCTACCAGTGGAGGAGTGACTGCAGATTTTAACGATGTCTGGGACGGTCCGGGGCGTCCTTATTTGCAACCGACCATCGACTCTGCTAATAATATTTGGAATTTAAGCGGTAACAGTTTGGCTTCGGAGCAAAATTTCCGTCGGTTTATGAGTATTAAAAAAGGCTTTAACGAGGATGGTTGGGTAGATTTTCGGTGGCGAGAGCAGTTGAGCTTGCAGGGTATAGCGGGTAATTTAAAGAGCTATTTGAGGGAGAAAAAAAGCAGCTTTGCTAATTTAAAAACTGTTACAGAGATGCGAGTTTTGGAGCGATCGCGATCCGGTCGAGTTTTAAAAATGCTGGTGGAAACAGACCTGGGGCCTCTTTTACTGGAAAAAGATGAGGTGCAAAATGCTTTATGGGCTCCTTGGAGTACCTTATTTTATCTCGACCCAATTTATGACGGACAGAAAAACCTGCAAGGTTACGCTATAGTTGGCGGCGGGTTCGGACACGGAGTCGGTTTCAGTCAGAAAGGTTCCATCAAATTAGCTGAGTTGGGTTGGAGTAGCGATCGCATTCTTGAGTTTTACTTTCCTGGAACTCAAGTCCAACCACTCAGCGATGAGATTACCTTTGGAGCGAGCTAAGAGCCCTATGGGCATTGCTGCCCTTCCCTGGAAGAAGGCCCTGCAAGGGCCCCTCGCCTCCTTCCTTAGTAGAGGTCTTCTTCTTTGTGGGTTTCGATGGTGCAGTCAGAACTAGGATAGGCCACGCAAGTCAGAACGTAGTTATTTGCGATCTGATCGTCATCCAAGAAAGATTGGTCGGACTGGTCTATGGTACCGCTGGTAACTTTACCCGCGCAAGTAGAGCAAGCACCAGCGCGGCAGGAGTAAGGCAGGTCTATGCCTTCCTCTTCTGCTGCATCCAGAATGTACGCGTCATCCGCACAGTCAATCGTGGTGTTGATTCCTTCTTCTTCGTTGATTAAGGTTACTTTATAAGTGGCCATTTGATTCTCTTCTCAAGATAGGGATATATAAGTTTAGCTAATACAAATCTTTAGGCTCGATTCACCCGAAAATTTGCATTCGTGTTTTTTACATCTCTGATGTTAAGGGAAAAAGTCAGGTTTGTACAACAGATTTGCTAGATATATCGAATGGTTTTTGTTATAAGAAATTCTTATTTGATACTAATTGCTTATAGTTCGCCGAAATGCCTGTGAATCCTTGGGTTTCAGCCAGAAAGGTTACATAACTGAGTAGGGTTGGACTGGGCGATCGCATTCTTCGTTTCTACTTTCCTGGAACTCAAGTCCAACCCCTCAGCGATCGGACTACCTTTCGCTTTCACTAGGCTATAGCCTGGCCTTACCTTATTTTTGCCAACAATCTGAGGCAGATAAGGAAGGGAAGGCCAGATGCCATCTACTATTTTCTTAGTACAGAGCTTCTTCTTGGTGGGTTTCGATGGTGCAGTCGGACGTCGGGTATGCCACGCAAGTCAGCACAAATCCATTCGCGGTCTGATCGTCATCCAAGAAAGATTGGTCGTCCTGATTGATGGTACCGCTCGTAAGTTTACCGGCACAGGTAGAGCAAGCACCGGCGCGGCAGGAGTAAGGGAGGTCAATGCCCTGATCTTCTGCTACGTCGAGAATATACTCGTCCTCGGGACACTCAATAGTGGTATTGATTCCTTCTGCTTCGTTGATTAAGGTGACTTTATAACTGGCCATTTGATTCTCCTCTCAAAGTGGTAATTGATAAGTTTAGCTAATACAAATCCTTATGCTTGATTATGCCTAAGATTTGCCGTCGTTTTTTCTACGTCTTAGATATTAAGGGAAAAATTCTCGTTTGTAAAACAGACTTGCGACATATATCGAACGGTTTTTGTTATAAAAAAATCTAATTTGATACTAATTGCTTATACTTCCCCATATTTGGACCACGGCCCCTGGTCATTTTGCGCCAGAAGCTTTATTTTACATAATTGGCCTTGTATTTCAAGATACAAAACCCGATAAGATCTGGGACATTAACTGGGCCCCTCGCCTTCGTCAAGATAAAAATAGAAAATAGAAAAATTATGATAAGTCCTTCTCAATTTACTGCCATGAATCGGCCCATAAGAATTGGCATGGTGGGTACGGGTCACGGGGCCAAAGCAAGAGCCGAGGCTTTAAAAGGTTGCGAAGGAGGGTTATTAGTAGCGATCGCCGGCCACACCCCTGAGAAAACAGAAGAATTTAGTCAAATCTTCCAGACAGAGGTCTCCCCGTCCTGGGGGCAACTCTTAGAACGGGAGGAGCTGGATTTAGCGATCGTCTCTTCTATTAATAAAGAACATGGAGCGATGGTGCGGGCCGCCTTAGAAAATAACTTGCACGTCGTCGTCGAATACCCCCTCTGCCTAGATCCTGCCGAAGCAGCAGAACTCATAGCTTCTTCAAAGGCCAAAAACAAACTATTGCACGTCGAACACATAGAATTATTGGGGGGCCTCCATAACGCAGTTAAAAAATGGCTGCCAGCAATAGGCAAAGTCTTCTATGCCCGCTACAAAACTATTAGTCCCAAACACCCCGCCCCCCGTCGCTGGAGCTATCAACCTTCATTATTTGGCTTTCCTTTTGTGGGTGCCCTCTCTCGCCTCCATCGGTTTACGGATCTATTTGGCGAAGTTGCTGCTGTTAGCTGCGAAAGTCAGTTTTGGCAGAGGTCAGAGGATTTTTATAAAGCTTGTTTGTGTAATGCTCGGTTAAAATTCACCAACGGCATTATTGGCGAGTGCGTCTATGGCAAAGGGGAAACTTTCTGGCAGCGGGAAAATATGTTTGCCATCTACGGTTCGGAGGGAACTTTGATTTTTACTCCCAAAGAAGGGCAATTAATCAAAGGAGATAAAACCGAAATTATAGAAGTAGGAAGTCGCCGAGGTTTGTTTGCGAAAGATACGACGATGGTTTTAGAGCATTTGCAGGTAGGAACTCCTTTATATGTGACTCCGCAAGCAAGTTTGTATGCTTTAAAAGTGGCAGATGCAACTAGGCGATCGGCTGAAAATAACGGCGAATGGGTTTTTATCGATAAATAACATTCTCGATCGCGCACCTATTCTTCAATGGTAATATATCGCGATCGCTCCATTACTCGTTCTATCCAAGCTTGTATTGCTGGAAACTGTTTTAAATCGAAGCCTCCTTCTGGGGCGACGTGGGTGTAGGCGAACAAACCGATGTCGGCAATGGTGTAGCGATCGCCTACAAAAAACCGATTATTTTCTAAATGTTTTTCCATCACTCCCAAGGCGGCGTAACCCGGTTCTTT
>CALKCV010000266.1 GCA_938083405.1 uncultured Microcoleaceae cyanobacterium
AATTGGATTAATTAAACTTTGAAATAGAAGAATCGCGCTTTGCGATTACTACGAACTGTTGTAGGGTGCGCGCCGCGCACCTTGCAGAGATTTTTTACCAAACAAAAAGAAAAAAAGTTATGGAAAAATTAATAGCCAAAGTAACAGCAAAAGGAAAACTGGAACTACCACCAGAGATAGAAGCTCAATTAAAGCCCTTTGCCGAATACGAAATCTCGATAACCCCAGAGGAAATCGCGTTGAAAAAAGTTACAAAGCCTTTAACCTGGGAAGAGTTGAAGCGGCGACAGGACAAACTGGGGCAAGATCCAGAGGAACCCACCCTTGAAGAGATTAGCGAAATTGTCAAAGAAGTACGCCAGGAGCTTTGGTCTAAAAAATGAGAGTTGTATTAGATGTAAACGTTTGGATTTCTGCTTTACTTTGGGGAGGTACTCCCCGTCAAGTTGTTGATTTGGCAGCAAACAGGCAAATTATTATATTTGCTTCCGAACCACTTTTTGAGGCAGAGAAACGGGCATTAGAATTAGAAGAACTATTAACTCGCTCCAAAACGATCGCTTTGGCGACTTACCAGAAAATTAAAAAACCGCGCGCGACAGGCGAGACGCCTGTCCTACGTTTTCTAATCCTTAACCCGCACGTCAATCACGCTGGCATTAAAATTATAATTCGATCCTTCCAATTCCACCGTATTGCCGATTTTAATTTTTATATTACCAAGGACCGGACCGTCGTCGGTAATGCGACCTTCCCCTTCTAAAGTCAACACGACATTTCTGCTAAAAGCTTCTTCGTCTTTGGGGTCTGCGACAACTTTTACATTTCCATCTAATGTCGGCACTACAACTTTTCTGGTCAAAATATCCACAGATTTAATTGTCACTTCGCCGTAGGGTTGATTGCGGATAACTAAATCGGTTTTATCCCCAATTGTAAACATTTCTTCGAGGTTGCGGCCTTTTAAACCAACAGCGATCGCCTCTACCTCCATCGGTTTGCTAATAACATTACCAATTTGAGCCACGGAACCGCGAGTAGTACCGGGAAAGAAAAATATTCCCACTATTACTATTAAAATTATTAGCACCGCACCCAGATCGAGAATGCTAACTTTACCGAACAAACGACCTTGAGAATCCAATATTTTCATATATTGTCAGCTTTGAGAAAATTGTAGGTTGGGTGGAGCGCAACGGAACCCAACTTTAATGATGTTCGGTTCCGGCTCGCTCCACCCAACCTACAGATTACTACTTTAGTAGGATGCTAGTTGCGTACTTTACGATTTTAAATCTTAGGAGGGGCTAGAGAGCCGCTAATCGAAACCGGGTTTCTGCCCATCTATTAACAACATATCGGCATTTTCCCTATCAGAAACCCGGTTTCTGGAAATACTTGACCGACGCTCTAGGCCACTAATTTTTCGGGCTGACAGAAAAATTTCTCTTCGGAAACTAGATGGGGAACTGTTGTAGTCGATAGTAAGAGGCGACTATTTCATCCTTTTCCCGTTCTGGAGCGATGTTGCATCCGCAACGCGGGGCGCGTTGGCCGTTGAAAATAAAACCTAACCTAATATTTCTCCCACTCAGATACCATGCTCAAAAATAATTCCTTAATTAACCGACCTTTTTATCGCAAACTGATATATCCTTTAATATCCGTATTAGTAGCCACCAGCCTTACAATTAACTCTGCTTCTCCATCTTTGGCCTTTCCCTGGAGACAAATAATCCTTCAAGGCATCCAAGTAATTCAACTCACCACCTTGTCAGATAACCAAGAGGTGGAACTAGGCAAACAGATTAACGCCCAGTTGCTAGGCAAAGAAGTAAGGCTGCATCGAAATCGCGCCACCCAGGCATACATCAGCCGCATCGGTCAAAGATTGGCCCAAGTTAGCTCCCGCCCCGAGATTCCCTACAGGTTCCAAGTAGTTGACGACGACAATATTAATGCTTTTGCCACCATGGGAGGTTTTGTTTATATCAACACCGGTTTGATAAAAGCCGCAGACAATGAAGCCGAATTAGCTAGCGTCATGGCCCACGAAATCGCCCACATTGCTGCTCGTCATGCGGTCAAACAAATGCGTCAAATGGCGATCGCTAGAGGAGTGGCTACTGCTACGGGACTCGACCAAAATGTAGCAGTTCAGATCGGAGTTGACCTAGCCCTAAGACGCCCCAAAAGTCGCGACGCGGAACGCGAAGCTGATTACTTAGGAATACAAAATTTAGGACGGGCGGGCTACGCTCAAATTGGGGCCATTACCTTTATGGAAAAACTGTTGAGGAAAGGTTCTGTGCCTACTTTTTTAAGCACCCACCCCGCTACATCCAGCAGAATTGTTGCGATGAGGCAATTTTTAAGTGCAAATGCAACTTCTGGCGATGGCTTAAACGAAGCTGCTTATCGAGCAAAAGTTAACAGACTACTTTAATTGCCGTTTGTAGTAATCGCTTTAGCGATTGTAATCGCTTTAGCGATTGTAATCGCTAAAGCGATCGCTACGAACTCGATCGCTCTTCAAAAAATCTCTTTTCCACAAGTTCTCCGCCTCGGATAGACTGGCGCAACCAATTTATCTCTAAATCCAACTTTTCCTCTTCGCTTAAAGACCAGTTTAAATCTTGCTTTCGCAGTCGGTTGGTAACTTCGTACAAACATAAAGCCGCACTTACTGAAATATTAAAACTCTCGCTAAACCCCAGCATCGGTATTTTCGCGCATATATCCGCTCGTTCCACGGCAAATTCCGACAAGCCGCTAATTTCCGAACCAAACATTAACGCTAACTTTTTTTCCGCTGCCAATTCATCTATTTTCACCTCTTGCTGGTGAAGAGTTGTTGCGACTATGGTATAACCGTCGGCTTTTAATTTATCCAAACAGCGCTCGGTATTATTTATTTTTTCCTCGTTATAACGCGATAAAGTCAACCAGCGATCGCTCCCCAAAGTCACTCCGTGGCTAACAGTAAAAGCATTTTTATTCTCGACGATATGTACGTCTTGCACCCCAAAACTATCGCAACTTCTGAGAACGGCGCTGGCATTATGAGGCTGATAAATATCTTCTAAAATTACTGTCACGCGACGGGTTCGCTGCTGCAAAACCGATTTTATTTTTTTCCGACGCGCTTCCGTTACAAGTTCGCTTAAATAAGCAATTAACTCTTGTTTTGCTGCTGCCATCAAGCTCTATATTTAATTAGATTTTATTACAACTTTAAACTCAACAAACGAGACAGCAGAGATGGCTGTTGTTCTTCTTGCTGAAAATTTAACTGTTTGACAATTTCCTCCAGAGGCAATTCTCTTTTTAGATTATCAAATACGTTAACCTGATAAGCCATTTTATTGTCGATATCTAACCCCGTCAGCCAACCGCTTTTGTGGTGATAGGCGCTTGTGTCAATACCCAACCAACCATTTCCTCCTACTAATTCTCCCG
>CALKCV010000267.1 GCA_938083405.1 uncultured Microcoleaceae cyanobacterium
CCTCCTACTTGTTTTTTTACAATCTTAGCAACCCATAAAAACAGGAGCATCTCAGTTTTATAAATTCCAGTTCTCGCAAGAATGGAAAAGACAAAACTGAGATGCTCCCAAGGTAATAAAAGCGAGCAAATGGCACTTTTATTTTTTTACAGCAATTCTTGAATTGATGAGAGACGAACTCTCGATCCCCCCCAGCCCCCCTTTTTAAGGGGGGAGCAAGATGTTTTCAAAGTCCCCCGGATATTAAAATTTTCTTTCTCTGGCCTCCCCCTTAAAAAGGGGGACGGGAGGGGGATCGAATATTTTTATCTTCCTCCGAAGATTCAATAATTACTCGATTATTTTTCTACGAAGCCAAAGCCACTTCTAACATTTGCTGAAGTTCGCCTTTTTGATACATTTCGATCGCAACATCAGAGCCACCAACGAACTCCCCATTAATATAAATTTGAGGAATAGTAGGCCAGCTTGAATACTCTTTAATACCCTGACGAATTTCATTATCTTCTAACACGTCCACCGTTTCAAAAGAAACTCCCAAAGAGTTCAAAATTTGGACGACATTGTTAGAAAAACCGCACATCGGCATGAGCTTGGTGCCTTTCATAAAAACCAAAACTTTGTTCTGGTTTACCAAAGAATCAATTCTGTCTTTTACTTCTGGAGTCATAGTTTTTGGTCCTAGTAAGTTTAACGTTTTGAGGAAAAATTTTACAGCAAAAGGTAACGAGGGCTAGCTGACAAAAAAAGAAATACGTTACCACTGCCTAATATCAAGTCGCAATAAATAACCATAATAAAATAAAGAGAGGAAAAAGGGGAATACAAGGCCCAACAAGGTTAGCCACGCCTTTTCCTCAATTATTAATTATTAATTATTAATTGTTAATTGATATAAGCCCTAATTAAGCAACTTGCCCCGATGCCTCCCATTGGGCGGGAGTGTAGGTTTTGAGGGCCAGGGCGTGAATTTCTTCCGTAGAGAGGGGAGCTTGGAGGGCCTTATAAATCATTTGATGCTGCTTGACCAAGCTCTTCCCCTCAAACTCAGAAGAAACTACAGTAGCCTGTAAGTGGTCGCCACCCTTTAGATCTTCCACTCGAACTTGGGCATCGGGCAACTCGGTTTTAATCATCGCCTCAACCCGATCTAAACTAATCATTCAATCCCTCTATTAAAATTCGTCATCCTAAATTGTAGTTTAATTACCTAGAAGAAGTAGGTTCCTCCTGAGAACTCGGATAGGGAACGTCCACAAACCCAAGCTCCAATAACTGCTGGTAAGCCTTCTGCCCCAACTCCCGCGTCGGTTGCTGGGAACTTATTATTTGAACCAGCAAGGGCACGGCCAGTTCCGGTTGATTTTGGGCCCGATGGACTAAGGCTAACTGATAGGTTGCCCGATCTCGCATCTGAGCCGTATCTAGGGCCTTGGTCCGCTGGCTGTCGGCCAAACGGTTGTCTATGCCAGAAAAGCTAGCAGCTAGTTGGCTGTAGAAATTAGAAAGCTGGTTGAATACTTGCCTCGCTTCTTGGAGTTTCTGGCTTGCCAAATCGTAATTTTCCGCACCGATCGCATTACTAGCCTCTTCCATCAAGCGCTGGCCTCCCTCAAGGCTCAGAAGGCTTTCCGCTGCCAAAGGACGGGTATTTTCCGGGTCCGTGGGGGCCACCGGCCGTATTTGAGTGGGGCTACCGGGGACCGGTATCTCCTGAGCTCTAGCTTGAAGCGGTTGCAGGAATAGGGTTAAGCTTCCCAAAATTGGTAGGATAATAGCTTTTGAAACGTTAACCCGGTCAATTAGTAAAAAGGATTCCATAGGAGCGATTTTAGAAAGAAAAACACTATATTCAGGGTATCTTATCATCTATCAGAGAATTATGGGGATGAGATAACCTAGCTCAAACAGTTGAAAAAGAAAAAATTATGACTTTATCTAGCAACGAACCAACTACGCCAGAACGAGAACCTCTAATGGGAGAGATCCCAGAAGAAAATGTCGGTTTTATTTTGCAGCGCGGCGGCAAAAGGCTAACTCTAGAAAAGATGCTTAACCGGTTTTCCTTGCGCGTTCAGCCTCAAGGTCTGGCGACTGATTGGCGATCGCGAGTCCCCATCCAATATTACCAACCGATGCCCCAGACCAACTTAGAGGAGGTTGTAGTCAAGGCTGAGGAATTGGACACAGTTATGGAGACCTTGCGCAGGTCGGATAGCATCGCTTTTGCCAGTCACGTTTATAAGCCAATTAAAGACCCTGCAATGTTAATTTATCTGACTTCTCAGATAACTATTGAATATAAAGAATCGACCGATGAAGCAACTAAAAAGGCGATCGCCTCCAGTTACGGACTGCGCCAGTTGAACCCGGTGGAAACTCTTGCCAATACTTTTGTCTATGAAGTAACGGACGATGCTACAGAAAATCCCATCAAAATTACTAATCGCCTGATTAAAAATCCAAATATTTTACAGGCAGAACCTAATATTGTCGTGCCCGCTCAAAAATACTATCGCCCAAAAGATACTCTCTACGACAAGCAGTGGTATCTCAACAATTCGGGAGGTTATAATTTAGCAGCCAATTCTGATATTTCGGTGGAGCGCGCGTGGGATATTACTAGGGGCGATCGTTCTATTGTCATAGCGATCGCCGACGATAGCGTCGATCTAAACCATCCCGATTTTCAGGGTTTGGGGAAAATTGTCGCTCCTTTCGACCTCCGAGACAGAGACCGACTGCCCATGCCGGAAGAGCCAACCGACAATCACGGTACCGCTTGCGCCGGTATCGCGGTGGCGGAAGAAAATGGCGAAGGTGTTGTGGGAGTAGCTCCCGGTTGCGCATTGATGGCGATCCGCACCAGCGGTTATCTCGACGATAGCTCGGTGGAGGAGATTTTTGATTGGGCGATCGATAATGGTGCTGCCGTTATTTCTTGCAGTTGGGGCCCTTCTGCTATTTATTTTCCTCTTTCCGTGCGACAAAATGCCGTTATTGCTAAAGCCGCCAAGAGAGGTCGCAACGGCAAAGGTTGCGTGGTTCTCTTCGCGGCGGGCAATGCCAACCGCCCCGTTGATGGCGTTGTTGACGAGAGGGGTTGGCCTAATAATGTTATCCAAGGTGAAACCCCATGGCTCGGCGGCTTCACCGTTCATCCAGATGTAATTACTGTTGCTGCTTGTACCAGTCTTAATAAAAAGTCGGTTTACAGCAATTGGGGCACCGGTATCTCCGTTTGCGCTCCGAGTAATAACGCTCCACCCGGTATCTGGATGCCGGAAACTGGATATATCGGCACCCCTCCAGAAATTCAAGGTTCTATTGTTGGTTTGGGAATTTTTACTGCCGATCGCATGGGGGCAGCCGGCTACGAGCGAGGGGATTTTACCGGCTTTTTTGGCGGTACTTCTAGCGCAACGCCCGTGGTGGCAGGGGTTGTGGCTTTGATGCTTTCTGCAAATCCAGACCTCAGGTCTGGGGAGGTGCGCGATCTTATTCAGGAAACTACTGATAAGATTGTCGATCCCGACCCGGACCCTCAGTTGGGAACTATGCTGGGCAATTACGACGCTAACGGTCATTCTCAGTGGTTCGGGTTTGGGAAAGTTAATGCTTATAAGGCGGTTTTGGCAGCCCAACAGCGGCGATCGCCCCTACCACAACCTACTAAAAAAATTCGCGGTGAA
>CALKCV010000268.1 GCA_938083405.1 uncultured Microcoleaceae cyanobacterium
TAGAGGCGGAGCGATATCGGGTTTTAGGAAAAGATATAGAAGCGATGAAGTCTTACGATCGCGCCATTGCCGGAGCGAAAGAAAACGGCTACATCCAAGAAGAAGCTCTCGCTAACGAACTCGCGGCTAAATTTTACCTCCAGTGGGGCAACGAAAAAATCGCGGCGGTTTACATCAGCGATGCCTACTACGCTTACGCCCGCTGGGGCGCTTTGGCTAAAGTTGAGGACTTAGAAACTGGCTACCCTGAATTACTCGGTCCGGTTATCGCTCGCCAAGAAACGAACTCGGTCTCCGGCACGACCATTAGCCGCACTTTAGTCGGTACGATTACGGGTACGACTGCGGATACGGCAAAAATACTGGATATTTCAGCGGCGATCGCTGCCTCCCGAGCTATCTCTGGGGTGTTGGAATTAGATAAGTTGCTATCGAGTTTGATGCGCTTCGCGATCGAAAATGCGGGGGCAGAAGTTGGTTATTTCATAATGCCCAAAGGCGAGGAATTGGTAATAGAAGCATCTGGCACCATGGACGCAGACGACGAAAATCGAGTTCCAGAAACTAAGGATGAGCGATCGCTAAGTGTCAGCGAGTGCGAAGAAATTCCTCAGTCGATAATTAACTACGTCTATCGGACTTGGAAAACTGTAGTTATCGACGATGCTACCGAAGATACTGATTTTGCAGGGGACCCGTATATCATCTGGCGACAACCTCAAAGTTTGTTGTGCGCGCCGATTAAAAATCAAGGTAAATTAATCGGCATTCTTTACTTAGAAAATAATTTAGTAACTGGCGCGTTTACGAGCGATCGCCTGGAACTTCTCAATTTTTTATGTTCTGGGGCCGGTATTTCTTTAGAAAACGCTCGCCTTTACCAAAATTCGCAAAATTACGCCAAAAAACTTAAAAATTCTCTGCAAGAACTCCAGCAGGCACAATTGCAATTAGTACAAAGCGAAAAAATGTCTGCCCTCGGTCAATTAGTGGCGGGGGTTGCCCACGAAATTAATAACCCTCTTGGCTTTATTCTTGGTAATATAGAATGCATTTCGGAGTACGCTGAAGATTTGCTGAAACATTTACAACTCTATCAGCAATACTACCCTCAATCTCGGCAAGAAATTAAGGAAAATGCAGAAGAAATAGATCTTGATTTTTTAGTAGAGGATTTCCCAGAGGCGATCGGAGCTATGACAGAAGCAACGAAGCGTATTGAAACTCTTAGCTCTTCTTTAAGAACTTTTTCCCGTTCTGATGCCGTATCTAAAGTTCGATTTAATATCCATGAAGGCATTGAGAGTACCTTGCTGATCTTGAAACACCGATTAAAAGCTAACGAGAAACGGAAAGAAATAGAGGTTATTAAAAAATATGGAGAATTACCTCAAATTAACTGCCATGCCGGGCAATTAAATCAGGTATTTATGAATATCATCGCTAATGCTATTGATGCTTTTGAAGATACCAAATTAGAGGAGGAACCAGAAGGGGATAAAAAGCTTCAGTATCGAATCGCGATTTCTACAGAAATTAATCGAGATAGCGGCAGGGTCGCTATTAAAATTAAAGACAACGGTCCTGGAATACCGCCCGAAGTCAAATCGCGGATATTCAACGATCTATTTACTACCAAAGCTGTAGGTAAAGGTACGGGGTTAGGGTTGTCTATTTCCCGTCAAATTGTCGAAGAAAAGCACGGAGGTAAATTGAGCGTTATTTCTACTGTAGGGGAGGGGGCAGAGTTTATTATCGAGATTCCTATCGATTGAGTGGGGAATTGAGAATTAGGAAGATTGACAACATTTGGTCGATCTTTTATGTACAATAAAGCAGAGAGTGGTTGGGAGCATCTCATCGAAGTAAAAAAACCAAAAAATAAATTCTTTTTGTTAGCGGTCAGTTGTTAGGGATCGGTCGTCCAACGTTCCAAGGTTCCAAGGTTCCCACTGACAAAAAGCGTCTAATTCGCGGGTTTTATTCAAAATTGAGATGCTCCCGCGAGTCTAGAGTGAAAGAAGGTACGGAATTTACAATTGAAATGCCAATGTAATTAACAATTAATAATTAAGAATTAATAATTAACAATGAAAATTAAGAACGATCTTTCAAATTACCAAATCGGCGAAAAAATCTACGAAGGAACGCGCACGGTGGTTTATCGAGGAGTAACCACCCAAGACAAAAAACCCGTAGTTATCAAAGTGCCAAAAAATGAATATCCCAGTTTCAGCGAACTGCTACAGTTTAGCAACCAGTACGCAACCGGACTCAATCTGAAACTGCCTGGCACAGTAAAACCCATTGCCCTAGAACCATATCGCAACGGTTACGCCCTAATAATGGAAGATGTCGGCGGTCTGTCCCTAGCAGAATATATCAAAACTAAGCCTCTGGAACTAAATGAATATTTAGCGATCGCCATCTCGATGGCCAAAATCCTAGAACAACTCTATCAAAAACGAATAGTTCACAAAGACATCAAACCCTCAAATATCCTCATTAACCCCGAAACCAAACAAATATTTTTAATAGACTTCAGCATCGCTTCCCTCTTACCCAAAGAAAGACAAGAAATCGAAAACCCCAACACTCTAGAAGGAACCCTCGCCTATATCTCCCCAGAACAAACGGGACGGATGAATAGGGGCATCGACTACCGGACGGACTTCTATTCTCTGGGAGTCACCTTATACGAATTGCTAACGGGACAACTGCCATTTCCCAGCAACGATCCGATGGAATTAGTTCACAGCCACATCGCGCGCGAACCAATACCTCCGACGCAAATTAATCCGACAATTCCGCCAGTGGTGGAAGAGATCGCCCTCAAGCTAATGGCCAAAATCCCAGAAAATCGCTATCAAAGCGCGAGTGGGTTGGGTTTCGACCTAGAAAATTGTCGGCAACAGTGGGAAACTAAAGGCAGTATCGATCGCTTTACTCCGGGAGAGAAGGATATAAGCGATCGCTTTTCCATCCCAGAAAAACTCTACGGTCGCGAAAAGGAAGTAAAAAACCTCCTGGCAACCTTCGTGAGAGTCGCCAAAGGCAGCAGGGAAGCAGTCTTAGTGGCGGGCTTTTCTGGTATCGGCAAAACTGCGACAGTCAATGAAGTTCACAAACCCATTTTGCTCCGTAGGGGTTATTTCATCAAAGGCAAATTCGACCAGTTCGACCGCAACATACCCTTTAGCGCTCTCGTCCAAGCTTTTTCTGAGTTGATGCGACAGTTGCTTGCCGAAGGTTCTGTTTCTGTGGGGCAGTGGAAGGCGAAAATCTTGGCTGCGGTGGGAGAACAAGGTCAGGCAATTATTGATGTCATCCCCGAATTAGAACTATCGATCGGCAAACAGCCGCCCCTACCAGAACTCTCTCCCACGGCAGCGCAAAACCGATTTAATCTGCTGTTTCAAAAGTTTATTCGGGTGTTTCCTAGCGCCTCCCATCCTTTAGTAATATTCTTGGATGACTTGCAATGGGCGGACTCTGCGTCTTTGAAACTGATGCAACTATTAATGAAGGATGCAGAGGTAGGACATTTGTTATTAATTGGGGCCTATCGGGATAACGAAGTAAGTCCGACTCATCCACTAATGCTGACTGTCGAAGAGATGGAGAATTGGGGGACGGCGTTCGCGAGGATTAGTTTGACACCCCTGGATAAAGCTTCTGTAAATGCTTTGATTGCGGATACTTTATTTACTTGCGAAGAACGAGCAAATCCCTTAACAGAATTAGTTTATCAAAAAACCAAAGGAAATCCTTTTCATGTCACTCAGTTTCTTAAATATTTGCACGAAGAGGGATTAATTGAGTTCTCACTTAATAACAGTTATTGGCAGTGCGACATCGCCAGAGTGAGGGCCTTATCTCTGACAGATGATGTGGTAGAATTTATGGCAGTTCAATTGAAAAAGTTTCCCTCAGCGACGAGGGAAGCGATCGAGTTAGCTGCTTGTATTGGCAGCCAATTCGATCTGGAAACTTTGGCGATCGTTTACGAAAAGTCTTTTGCACAGGCGGCAACTTCTTTATGGCCGTCTTTGCAACACGGTCTAATCGTGCCGACCAATGAAATCTATAAATTTTATCAACAAATAGAAGAGATACCGCAACAGAATAAAGATAGAATTCTCAGGCAGGAATCTTACCAATTACCAAAGTACAAATTTTTGCACGATCGCGTCCAGCAAGCCGCTTATTTTCTGATTCCCGAGTCTAACAAGGGAGCCACTCATCTCAAAATAGGAGAACTATTATTAAGTCATACTCCAGCAGAAAAACTGGATGACAATATTTTTGAGATTGTCAACCAACTAAATCTCGGAATTGATTTAATCGCTTCTCAAAACTTCCGAGAAGAATTAGCGCAGTTAAATTTAACTGCCGGACGTAAAGCATTAGCTTCCACTGCTTATGGTGCAGCGGCGAAATATTTAACTGTTGGGCTGGAATTGCTACCTCCAGATAGCTGGGAAATTCTCTACGATTTAACTTTAAACCTTCATGTCGGCGCGGTAGAAGCGGAGTATTTTAATACTAATTTCGACCGGGCAGCAGCTTTGTCAGAAATTGTTTTAGAGCGAAGCCAAAATTTGCTCGATCGCCTCAAAGTTTACGAGCTAAAAGTGCAGATGTACATGGTTCGAGTTCAAATTAATTTGGCTTTGGAAACGGGGTTATCCGCACTAGAATTACTGGGAGTTAGTTTGGAGAAAGAAGCGCCTAATAATTTGGATGTTAACGAGTTAATAAATTTACCGCCGATGAGCGATAGCCACCAGCAGGCAGCAATGCGAATTTTAAATTCTCTTCTCAGTGTTGCTTATGCTAGCAATGCTTCTTTATACTCGCAGATCGTGTTTACCATGCTGCGAATATCTCGGGAATATGGTAATTGTTTGCATTCAATTTTAGGGTATGCTCCTTATGGGATATTTTTGTGTTCTCAAATGGAAATAGAACTGGGTTCTCGTTATGGAGAACTAAGTTTGAGTTTGTTAGAACAAATGGAAAATACTAGAGCGATCGCGGGGGAAGTTTTACTTATGTTGAACGCTCAGGTAAGACACTGGAAAGATAGCTTGGAGGTTACATTAGAGCCTTTGAAAGAAGCGACTAATATTTTATTAGAAAATGGCAATATTGAAATGACTGGTTATGCTGTAGGTGCTTACTGCATACATAGTTTTTTCCAAGGTCTAAATCTGAAAAAGGTCGCTAAAACATCGGGAGAGTATGTCGATTTAATGCAAGAACTCAAGCAAGAATATTCCATCGCTTTTCCTCAAATTATCGAACAAGCAGCTTTAAATTTACTCGGAAAAGCAGAGGATAATTTAGTTTTGAACGGAACCGCATTTAACGAAACTCAAAATCTACCGATTTTGAAGAAAATCGAACACGCGATCGCTCTGTTTCATTTTTATTTATCTAAAGCGATGCTGTGTTATATCCTGAAAGAACCAGAAATGTCCCTAAATAATGCGAAAAATGCCGAAAAGTTTAAGGGATCGTGCAGGGGAATGTACGGAGTTGCTTTAAACAATTTTTACTATTCTTTGGGGCTATTAGCTAGTTTTAGTAATGCCAAAATGAAACAGCAAAAAGAAATATTAAAGCAGGTGGCAATTTTGCAAGAAACTATGAAAATATGGGCGAAGTTTTCACCTACAACTTTCCAACATAAATACAACTTAGTAGAGGCAGAAACACTACGAATATTTGGAGAGAAATGGGAAGCCAGCGAACTTTACGATCGCTCGATAGAGTCCGCTAGAAACAACGGTTTTCTCCAGGAAGAAGCCTTAGCAAACGAACTGGCAGCGGAATTTTATTTAGCTAATAATCGAGAAAAAGTAGCTGTGACTTATCTCACCGATGCCTACTACGGCTACGCCCGCTGGGGCGCTAAGGTCAAAGTTAAACAATTGGAAAAGCGCTATCCCCAATTACTCGCTGTCATTCTCAACCGCCAACAAGAGCGTTTGACCTTAGATGGAAGCATAAATTATACCATCGCCAATACCGTCACCAGTACCGATTCTAATATTAACGCTCTTCTGGACTTGTCTTCGGTTATCGAAGCTTCCAGGGCCCTCTCCGAGACTCTCGAACTCGAAGAGTTACTTTCTAAGCTGATAAAAGTGGCGATCGAAAATGTCGGTGCTTCTAAAAGCGTTTTGATTTTACCCTCTGGGGGCAACTTAGCGATCGCTGCCATTGCCTCGGGCGACTCGACGACGCTGCAACCGTCGATCCCTCTTGCTGAAAGTCTCGAAGTGCCCGAGCGCATCATCAATTTAGTCAACGTAACTCGTCAAACCCGAGTTATCCACGATGCAATGGCAGACACTCTCTCGATCGCGGATCTTTACATAAACGAAAAACAACCGAAATCTATTGCCTGCACTCCACTGCTTCATCAAGGAGAGTTAATGGGCATTCTTTACCTAGAAAATAATCTAACTCAGGGGGCATTTAGCAGCGATCGCCTGGAAATTTTAAACGTCCTTTCCGCCCAAGCTGCTATATCTTTAGCTAATGCTAATATCTAT
>CALKCV010000269.1 GCA_938083405.1 uncultured Microcoleaceae cyanobacterium
TTTTTATTATGGTCATTTATTGCGACTTGATATTACTGCTTAATTAGTAGTAGCGATCGCAGATTCCTACGCGCAATTTTTAGGCAATTTTTAGGCAATTTTTAGGCGATTTATTTTAGGATTTAGCGCTATTTTTTCTCTAAATGTGCTAAAATAGAATTGCGCAACAAAAAACGATCCGACCGAGCTAAAGTTTGTCCCAAAAACCTTAATAACTACTATGAAAAGCCCATCTTATCTTTTGTCAAATTGGGCGGTGGTTTTCATTGCGCTGTTATCTGGAATCCTTCTCTATCGGTGCGAAAATCGACCCCATAATAGTCCCGGCACTCAGATTAAGTTTTCTTTGGAATTTAGCATTAAATAATTTATCAATTTACCGAGTTTTATTCGTTATGGAGGCGAATTAATGGGACTAATGTCTGTCATCTTTAATACTGAGAAAAAAGGCTCGTATTCCGGGACGCATAATATTAACAAATCTGCGGTTTTAGCGCCTACCGACGACCAAGCGCCATCCCCCAATAATGTCGGCAGCTTTCCATCCATCAGGTCGATACCAGTAGCTGACGGACCGCGTTTTTTTAATCGGGAAGAGGCAAAAGCTATCAAAAAGTTAGCAAAAGAAAAAAAGAAAAACGCGCTATACTCCAAGGAAGCTTATCAAGGGCTAAAAGAAATAGATGATGCCGATACAGTGGTTCATGTCAGCCATTATAAGTACAAAGGTTTTTTGGCAACAAACGAGGTTAAAAAACTGTCGGCTAATACTATGTATGCTAAAAAATTACACGCCCTGCGGCCCAGTTACGCGAAGTTGGATTCGGGAATAGATGATGCCGACATTAAGGCAAATTCAAAGATCCAAGAAATGAAAGCAAAAATCAAGTCTCAGTGGAATAAATAACGAGTAAATGTCGTGTTAATAAATCTGGTATGGCAATTATTGAATCGGCGATGTCCTCCCACGTCGATCCCCCTAAATCCCCCTTAAAAAGGGGGACTTTGAAAATATATGGCTCCCCCCTTTTTAAGGGGGGCTGGGGGGGATCGAAAATGTATATCATAGTTTCGATATGGCTCGCAATGACAGTAATGGGTTTTTTGCGTAAGTCCTAATAGGATTGCTATATTTCCCAAAAACCGGGTTTCCGATCTCCAAACTTATAAATTGTTGAGGATGGCTAAATGAGTAAAATCTGGATTTTATTCGGTTGGTTTCTATTGGGATGCTCTCTGTCTTCTTTTTTAGCTTTTCTAGCATCCCTTAATCCCTATCTAAAATCCTGGGTAGTCTTTCTCTGGATGGCGTTTTTAATTTGTCAGCTATTGGGCTGGATAACTGATGAGAAATTCGCATCCTTTTTTAAGATAGATATCTTAGATTGGTGGGGAATTTTGCTGCTTGGTTTAGTTTCTGCTTTAATGGGTTTGGGGTTATGGCTATTAATTTAAAACAATTTGTGCGCGAAGAAAATATTCCTCCAGAGTCCGTACTCAGGCTTAATATCGCAGCCGGAGGGGCGATATTTGCCAGTTTGCTCTTATGGTCTTTACCGCCTTTTTTATTGTCAAGAGAAAAGACTTGGCATAAATGGCTCCAGGGTTTTAGTTTTTGCGGGGCAATTTTGGGCAGTTCTACTGCTTTAGTTATTGGCTATAAATTGAAAAAATTAGAGCCAATTATTGATGCGGAAAAAACGCAAGAGCGAGAAGATTATCAACATTGGCTCGCTTCTAGTCGGTTTTATTCGGAATCCGTGAGGGAGGCAATAATTACTGCTGCTTTGGCAGGAGAGATAGAGCGGGAAAAAACTCCTTTGCCCCCAGCTAAAGAACCAATTTCGCCACCGGTTCCGCAAGCGATCGCCGAACCGATGTCGGCTGTTTATTCGGAACTGGAATATAAAGTGCCGGTTACTCCTACGAAAAAGTCTTCTTCCGAAGCCTTTGTGGTTCCAGACCGCGACGATTTAAGAACTAAAAAGTTGTGGTCGAAAATAGAAGATTCTGGCTGCGATTGGTTGTTACAACTTTTGCTGACTAAACCTTTATTAGTTTGGGGGGAGCAGTGCAGCGGAAAAACTAAATTTTCGGGTTTTTTAGCCATGCTCAGGATTTTGTTTTTTAACCATAAAGTGAGCGTTGCAGATCCGCACTCCCACCAAAACGAATGGCCTCATATTTTTGAGGTTTACGGGGGGTCGTATAACTACGGTCAAATTAATAGCAGGTTGACTGCTTATTACCAACGATTGAAAAGTGCAAATATGCCTCATACTTCTATCTGGGACGAAGTGACGAATTATGCGGAAAATTGCGAGGAGAAACTGGCGGGGCGCTTTTTGAAATCAATTTTGAGCGATGTCCGCAAGCCCCCAGAGTTTCCGATTTTGTTGAGCCATTCTAATACTTTGAGTTCTTTGGGAGGGGGAAAAGGAGGTATTAAAAAGATGCAGGTTCGAGGGTTGGTCGAAGTTAATTTGCGGGCGAAGAGAGACCGACTGGGGAATTTAAAACCGGCTTTAAAAGGAACGGTTAAGGGTTTGAAATTAGACGATCGCGGCGAAGCTATGGTGCAGCCTATCGAGTTGGAGACTTGGATGCAGCCGGAGTATATTTTTGAGTTATTTCCCGAGTTAAAATCGGGGGAAGTAGGGAGTAATAACGGGCGAAACGCTGCGTTTTTAAGCGAGTTGAATTAATGTCGGTAGTAATCGCTTCAGCGATTTTAAGTAAGACTTTTTAAATCGCTGAAGCGATCGCTACGAACTTTAGATATTTGGGAGTTTTTAAATTATGAAACCAGAAACAGAACAAATAGTTGCAACTTTGGAAATATTAACCGACGGTTTATATTGTAGCTGCGTCGGCGACGAACCTTATGGAATTATGGCTTGGGAAGTTGAGGAGAAAGGAGAATTTAGTTTTTTAAACTTTTTTATGGACGTGGAAGCTTTAACGCTTTTAAGCGCAGATGAATTTAGCGATCGCCTCCAACAACTCCAACACCAAGAGACAATTAAGGAATATCGAGAACTGATAAAATTGCTGGAAGCTAATTTATCTCAATTACAAATTTATTCCTACCAGGCTCCCTATTTATCGGAGAAACATACCAATTTTTCTTGTCGCCCTGACGAGATAGAGTTAATCGTAATAGGTTCTACTCCAGATGAAGAATGGATCGCGTTGGCTCCCTGGCTATTTATTGAAACTAAACCGACACCGCTACAGTTTACTATTCCCAGTAAAAAACCCACAAAAGCTACTGCCAATTTAATAGAGGAGATTAAAATTATTACTGGAGATTTAGTGCGGAAAAATCGAGAGGAAAAAATCGTCAAACAATACCCGAGGTGGCACATAGCTGTCGCTTATAACGCTTCTAATGCCCTCGAAAAAGTTCTGAATTTAGGTGGCTACATAAGCATTTATGAAATAGATTACTTTTGGAATGTAGGACATCCGTCAGAAACAAAGAAATATTATGACTGGAGAATGCAAGAATTTCAACTCAAGCAATTTGTTAAGCAAGAATTAATCGATGCGCGAGCTTACTATCTCTATTTTGACGGGGGAGAATATCAAGTTCATTATGTACTAGGGAAAAATAAAAATGGCGACTGGTTCTGCGTTTTTACCGATACTTATAGCTGGTAAAGAAGAGCGATTCATACTCCAGAAACCGGGTTTTTTAAAAAAACCCGGTTTCTAAAGACCCCCCGAACGAGAACTTCGATGTTATAATTGTTAATTGATATTAACCATGATAAACGATATCCAACCCTTTATCGACAACCCCCAAGAGCTAACAACTCAATCTATAGAAATACAACTGGCAGTCGCCAACAACTCAGCCACTCCCCGCCAACTGCTGGAACTCTTAGTCGCCAGCGACAACCCCGAAGTCGCGACGGCGGCGCAAAACCACGTCAACTGGACGGGAGAGCTAACGGAAGATTGCCACTTGGAGGCGGAAAAATTATTGCGCGATCGTAATTTGGGGCAGAACGATCGCCTGGCAGTAGAGTTGCTGAAGTTTGCCC
>CALKCV010000270.1 GCA_938083405.1 uncultured Microcoleaceae cyanobacterium
TTATTTGGACGACAAGGAAATTTGCTACCTTGGGACCGTTATAGTTACGGCCAACGTTAACCCGGTTTTTGATAAAAACCGGGTTTCTTAAATTACTACCCTGCCCGCGCTAATAGACGGGAATCCAGAGGTATTTGTTGCCGATAAATTAAAGAGGTTTAGAATAGCCCAAAGCGGATTTAACTTTAGCCAAAGTTTCCTCAGCGATCGCCCCCGCCTTCTCCCTACCATCTCGCAAAACCGACTCCAAATAACCCTCCTCGTTTCTAACAGCTTTATACTTTTCTTGAATGGGTGTTAAAGCAGAAATAACCGTTTCAGTTAACAAAGGTTTAAACTGCCCCCAGCCCAAATCTTGACACTCAACAGCAACCTCTTCCTTCGTCTTTCCTGAAAGTAGCATATAGAGAGTCAACAAATTATGACACTCCGGTCTTTCCGGGTCATCAAAAGTTAAACCGCGAACCGGATCCGTCTTACAGCGTTTGATTTTTTTCGTAATAGTCTCTGGCGGGTCTAATAAATTAATTCTACTCAATTCGGAAGGGTCGGACTTAGACATTTTATTAGTACCATCAGTCAGACTCATTACCCTCGCGCCCTCGCGTCTAATCAAAGGTTCTGGTAACTTTAAAACAGTCTCTCCTCGACCGAATAAATGATTGAACCTAACAGCAATATCGCGAGTTAATTCTAAATGTTGTTTTTGGTCTTCTCCCACCGGAACTTTATCCGCATCGTAAAGCAAAATATCCGCCGCCATTAACACTGGATAATCTAACAAACCGGTGCCGACATTTTCCCCTTGTTTGACCGCTTTTTCCTTAAACTGAATCATATCCGTCAGCCAATTGAGGGGCGTAATGCAATTTAACAGCCAAGTCAATTCGCTGTGGGCCGGGATATGAGACTGGACGAAGATGGTAGAATGCTCTAAATCTATGCCGCAAGCCAGATAGAGGGCAGCTATGGCGTAGGTATCCGCTGCTAAAGTGGCCGGGTTGTGGGGCACCGTAATGGCGTGGAGATCGACCACGCAGAAATAGTTATCGTATTCCGATTGGCCCTCGACCCAGTTACGAATGGCCCCGAGGTAATTGCCGAGGTGGAGGTTGCCCGTGGGTTGAACTCCCGAAAGGATGCGCTTTTTGCTCATTAGTTGGATTTTTAACTTAACTTAATTATCTATTTTGCCACGTTATCGATCTCGTAGGACGGGCATCCTGCCTGTCCAGATACCCGTCCAGATAAAAATTGAAATAACCCTACATTTTGGGGTTTAATAGAGATGGCAAAGGTCCATATGGTATTTTCTAGCGAAATCAAATATTTTCCCTTTTTGTCAATTGTTAATTGTTAATTGTTAATTGTTAATTGTTAATTGTTAAGCGATGAAGCCCAAAATTACTACTACAACTGCCTGGAAACAAGCTGAATTATTAATGCAGCCATCTTTACTTAGATTGCTAGATAATCTCCGCAAAACTTTAGAAACATCTCCCTGGAAAGGCACTTACGAAGAAGTTAAAACTCCGATTCCAGGATACCGATTGGATTTAGAAGATCGAGGGCAAAAAGTAAGCGTTAATATCTGGGAACTCTGCTATCAAATTTGCTTTAGCAATTATCGTCAAACCCATGCTGAAGAGGAAGAAGTCGAAGTAGAAATAGATACGAGTCTAATAGATGAAAATGGAGAAGTAGATTGGGACCTTCTTGAGGAAAAGACTTGTCAAGTAATCGAAAATTTCTTTGCCGAACTCCCAAAAGTCGGATAAGCTAAATTGCTATAGCTTGCTTGTAGTAATCGCTTTAGCGATTGATAAAGAAGAATCGCTAAAGCGATTACTACGAACCAACTCCCCTAGCTTGTAGTAATCGCAAAGCGCGATTACTACGAACCAACTCCCCTAGCTTGTAGTAATCGCTTTAGCGATTGATAAAGAAGAATCGCTAAAGCGATTACTACCAACAGTAGTTAATCATCATTCCAAATTCAAAATGACCAACATTACGATCCAAGAATTACGCGATTTTCAAACAACCAACGGTGCAACTATTGAAGACTCCCCCACTGGTGGAACTATTCCTATTAGTTTCGGCAACGATCGCCGCGCTATGGAGGCCATAAAAACCGGTGTTGCTTTGTGCGATCGCTCCCACTGGGGACTGCTACAAGTCGCCGACGAGGAACGTCTCAAATTTTTACACAACCAAAGCACCAATAACATCGAATCCATCGAACCGGGTCGAGGTTGCGATACGGTTTTCGTCAATTCAACCGCGAGAACTCTCGACTTAGCAACAGTTTACGTCGCCGAAGATGCAGCGTTAATATTAGTCTCGCCCAACCGCCGCCAACAATTATTAGAATGGTTAGACCGCTATATTTTTCCTTTCGATAAAGTAGCATTAAAAGACGTCAGTAGCGACTATGCCATCTTTAGTTTAATAGGACCGGAAACGGAAAAACTTCTGGAAAAATTAGGCGAAACAACATTAGCAAGCGAACCTCACGCCACCCACAAATTAATTAACCTGGCAGGGGCATCCGTTCGCCTCGCGGCCGGCAGCGGTTTGACAACTGCTGGATCGACGTTAATAGTTCCAGTAGGGGATGCGCTGAAAGTTTGGCAAGCATTAATAGAGATGGGGGCCGTTGCCATGGGCGATCGCCTCTGGCAACAATTAAGAATAGAACAAGGCCGCCCCGCCCCAGACTGCGAATTGACGGAAGATTACAACCCCCTCGAAGCCGGTTTGTGGCAAACAATCTCTTTCGATAAAGGTTGTTACATCGGTCAAGAAACCATCGCCAGGTTAAATACTTATAAAGGAGTAAAACAACAACTCTGGGGCATTCGTCTTAGCGCCATGGCCGAACCGGGAACGGTATTAACAGCGGGGGAAGATAAAGTCGGCAAACTTACCAGTTGTACGGAAACTGACGGCGGATATTTAGGTTTGGGTTACGTCCGGGTAAAAGCGGGAGGTGTCGGTTTAAAAGTCCGGGCGGGTGATGTGGAAGGGGAAGTAGTTGAGGTGCCGTTTTTGACTAGGGGGTATTTATAGAAAGTTGTCAGTTGTTAGTTGTCAGTTGTTAGTTGTTAGTCGAGTGCAATTGTCTTCTTATGAGATGCACCCGACAAACTGAGTTTCTGGGCTAGGGTGAAACGGCGAACTATGAGAAAAAAACCCAATCGAAAGCTCGATCGCGCTTTAGCCGATAAATATAGAAATCTCTATCTAAAGTAGCGATCGCCCCAATATTTAAACGTTCGGCGATCGCCACCAAAGACAGATCGGCAAAATCCCCAGGCAAGTCCGCATATTGTTCGTTCAATTCAGCAATACGCGCAAAATCCTCTGGTAATAGTTCCTCACAGTCATAAAGCTGGTTCGCCATATCCGAC
>CALKCV010000271.1 GCA_938083405.1 uncultured Microcoleaceae cyanobacterium
ACCTTCCCAACCTCCCCATCTAGCTCGTCCGCCACGCTTTCATTAATCCAAGCATCCCCCACATGAGGCAAAACCTCCCGCTCGAAATACGAAGAAATATCCTCACTTAAAGGCACATTTTCCGTATCCTTTAACTGCGGGTCCGCCTCCGGTTTCCCCTTACCATCCCGGCAGATTTCCGCAGTCTCATCTCGTTGGGACAACGCAGAAATAATCGCCTTTTTCACCGTCGGTTTGAACTCAATACCAGCCTTCTTAATCCCCTTATTTAATACCTTAATAAAAGCAGGCCGCGACTTATATAAATCCCCCGGCAAACCCTCCAACATCCTGACAATTTGCCCTTGCAACTCCCGGAGCCCAGACTCTTCAGAAAGGCGATCGCCAAGGGTTGCGGACGCAACATCGCCACTTCTAAAGCGTTCCATCACCAGGAACAACAAACCCGCCTCATCCAACTTTTTAATCGTATTAAAAAAGTCAAATTTTTCCAAAACATCCCGCATATTATGGCTAAAACCGTTAATGTAAGCCTTAAGATTTTTAGCTAAATGGTCTTTATCCTCAAGTAAATTTTCAAAGTAGTATTTAGAAGTATTGTAAAAAGCATAACCCGACTTTTGCCGCAAAATTTCATCGGGATTGGGCAGTTTTTTAAACCTTTCATAAGCATCTAAAACATCCTTTCTGCTATCCGCCAAAACATAATCAATCCGTCGCAAAACCGTAAAAGGCCAAATAACATCCTTATATTTACCGCGATTAAAAGAATCGCGAATCAAATCCGCAATGCTAAAAATAAAATTAGCCTTTTCGCTGAAATTGTTCATAGTTTAAAAATAGGTAATCTGCAAGATAGCAATCCTAAATGCGTTAAGTTCCATTGGGGGCAAGAAACCCGGTTTCTTTAAGAAACCGGGTTTCTAAGATATCGTGAATGCTGCACGGATTGCTATCCTAAGAAATCGCGATCGCCCTCTCGCCCCGGAAATCCTTCTCCTCAGACTCCGATACCAAATCCACCGATAAATTCATTTGGTTGAGTTGTGCCGCACCGAAAAAAGTCGCAAAAGAAACATCCGCCGCATCCCGACCGGTGCTAATCCTGATAATGCCATCCAAAGGCACCAACCGAGTCGCATCGAACAGATACCAGCGATCGCCCAAAAACGCCTCAAAACAAGCATGAAAATCCGGCGGCTGTAACTTATAAGCATAAGCAGACACAAAACGGGCCGGAATATTCAAAGCGCGACAGAAAGCAATAGCCAAATGAGCGAAATCGCGACAAACTCCCGCTCTCTGGGTCGCCGTATCGTAAGCAGAAGTTTGCGAATTGCTGCTACCAGACAAATACTGCACCTTATCGTAGATCCAATTGCAAATAGCCGTAACCCGCGAATAGTCCGGCACCAAATCCCCAAACTCCGACATCGCCAAACCAAACAACAAATCCGACTGACAATAACGACTCGGATAGAGATAGTGCAAAGTGTCCGCAGGAAGTTCCGCCGGGGGAGTTTCGCGAATGCTATTAGGATCGCCCCAAAAATAAGACACCTCCACCGTGGCGCTATAAGAAATTTCAAAATTGCCCTCTGGGGCGTTGACTCGGAGGTAGCGATTTTGCTCGAAAAGACCCCTGTATTCCTCTGGAGATAGAGATGGTTTGATGTAAAGGTCTTCGCCCACAATTTTTTGAGCGTTATTCTCCACCGGCTGGATGTTAAATATTACGGGAGTCGGTTGCGAGAGAGTGTAGCCGAGTTGAGAGCGCAAATCAAATGTTTTCATAGTACCCTAGTAGTTGAGAGAATTAAGGCGCGCGTCGCGCCCTCGATCAAATTAACACGCACTGGAGTTAAGACGGTGAATATCAAAACCCCTTTTTTACTGCTAAAAGAGACCTTTGCCCAATGGCAAAAAGATAAAGCGCCAGTTTTGGCAGCAGCATTAACTTATTATACCGTGTTTTCCATAGCCCCGTTATTAATTATTGCCATCGCGATCGCCGGCTTCATCTTCGGCGAAGAAGCTGCCCGAGGCCAACTGGTAGAAAGACTTGAAGCCGAAGTCGGCACCTCCGTTGCCGAAACCATCCAAATGCTCGTGACGAATATTTCCCGCCCCCAGTCGGGAATTATCGCCACAGTCTTAGGCGTTGCCACTATCTTCTGGGGCGCTTCGAGCATATTTACCCATCTCAAAAACGCCCTCAATACTGTCTGGAACGTTTCTCTACCGCCAAAACGGGGAGTAATGGCATTCGTAGCAGACCGAGTATTGTCGTTATTTATGGTATTGGGAGTAGGTTTTTTGCTTATTTTCTTTTTGACAGCTAGCGCCGTATTAGCTGCAGCTAACGAAATGTTGAGCGCTTGGCTTAATACCCCCGAAAGTTTGTGGCATCAAATCGATTTTCTCGTTTCTTTTTTAGTAATGATGGTTTTATTTGCCTGTATGTTTAAATTTCTTCCAGACGTAAAAATTGCCTGGGGCGACGTTTGGATCGGGGCGGCAATTACAGCGCTCTTATTTACCATCGGTAAAATTTTAATCGGCTTTTATCTCGGTAAAAGTACGGTAGCTTCTGCTTACGGCATAGCCGGTTCTTTTGTAATCTTATTATTATGGATTAATTACTCGGCGCAAATCCTCTTTTTTGGGGCGGAATTTACCCAAGTTTGGGCTAACCGCTACGGTTCGCGCATCGTCTATAAAGAAAGGGGTTATTTTAAAACCAAATCCCCAGAAGAAAAAGAAAAAGACCTCCCACCAAAGGAATAGGAATTATCAAAAATCGGGCAGGGAAAACAGACAATGGCGAGGGGTTAATTTCTTATAATTGGTGGGTATTGAACGGGATCGATCCTCATCAAAGGCTCCAGCCCGAGCAAAGTCTGTCTTCCGAGGGATGAAGAACTAAGCTGCCAAAGAAGATAATTCAAAACATCTAAACAACTACTTTCTCGCGGGGATCGAAGCCAAAGCAGGTTTATCGGTATTGGTAAAAGCTTGGGTTCGATTGTAATGCTCTAGTCTATTTTGCCAATTTCCCCTATTATTTATTTCTGGGAGAGGGCAAACAACAGACAAGAGGCTAAAACTAAAAAAAGCGGAAGGGCCATTAAGCCCAAAGCCCCTATTAGCCTCTGGAAACAACTAAGCATTATTGCCCGAAACTGCTGTGAGCTAAATCACAGATTAAGACTTCGTAAATCCACATATTAGGGTGTGCTGAGTCATTGTATTAATAAGATTAATCCGAGAAAGTAGAAGTAAGGAGGTGTCCGATGTACACGATGAAATCGCAGCTAGCAGGCCCGCCAAGGGTCAATTCTGACGCAGAATTAATTAACTTGTGGCTGCGGCAACAAGCGCCCAATATGCGACGGTCTTACTGCCAGACAGTCCAAACGTTCCAGCGTTTTGCCAAGAAACCATTGGCACGAGCGACCGGGGCAGACATCGAGGCCTTTGCCGCCGTCCTGCGCGATCGCTCTCGGACACCTCAACCTTATCTCGAAAGGCGACTGGAAGCAGTTCGCTCCCTGCTTAGATATGGACATAAAATCGGCTGGCTAGCCGACCCGTCGGAAGACACAATGCCAGTAGAATTGCCTAGCCCGACTTCGGGCGATGGAAACCAGCAGTGGGAGTCCTATTTCTTGTCCTTTTTAGCTCTGCCTTTTCGCTCCCAACTGGGTTTATCCGCCGGCGCGTTTTTCGCTGTAGGGGCGATCGCCGCCCAGATAGTTGGATTATTTACAGTGTCGGGGCCATCACCAGCCAAGTTGGGAGCAGAAACGGAAGGATGGCCAACGGAATCGGTGGCGACTATGCCAGCAATAGACCCCGGGATTAATAACAGGGATGACATTTATAATCCCAAAATCCGGGCATTTCTGGACACGATCTCCATCACCGAAGGAACAACGGGGCCTCTGGGCTATCGCACCCAGTACACCGGGAGCAAGTTTTCCGGCCCCATCGAGGAGCATCCTAGAGAGATGAAATGTTCGATGAGTAACGGGCGCAAGCTTTGTTCCGATGCAGCCGGTCGCTATCAGTTCCTCAGCACCTCTTGGGACCATTTTGGGGAATATATAGGGGTAACTGAATTTACTCCTACTAACCAAGACCGAGTGGCTGTGGAATTAATTCGAGATAAGGGCGTTTTAGATGACATTTTAGAAGGGCGTTTGGAAACAGCTTTTCACGCATTGGCTCCCGTTTGGCCCTCGTTTGGCGAAAACAAACAAGCGGTACAAATGAAAATGACTTTTCTTTTAGACACTTATCGGCAGAATTTAGAACGTTATACGGAATCAAAATTACCGAAGAAAAGACGTTAATAATTAATAATTAATAATTAATAATTAATAATTAACAATTCTTTAAAGGAGAGGATTAATTATTAATTATTCGGGGATGGGTAATTAAGAATGACGTAATAAGTTCTGAAAAATAACGAAAAGCCATAAGAAAAGGAAGGTTAAGCGGGCAGTCAATTCGTAGTATTGCTATCGGATGACAGGAGGTTTAATTATGAATATGGCATACAAAAAATTGGCAGCTTTAGGGTTAGTAACGGCGGTGGGTTTATTCGTACCATCGATGCCGGGGTTAGCTCAAATCAATACAGAAAGCGAAGCCGCAGAAGTAGAAACGGTAGAGGCATCCTATTTTCTGGATTTGGCAAATGTGGCATTGAGCGATCGCGACTACCAAAACGCGATTTACCAGGCAAATAAAGCCCTTCAATTAGAACCAGATTTAGCAAAGGTTTATTTACTTAGGGCGCGCGCCCAAGAAAAATTGGGTCGCTTCCAAGCAGCGATCGAAGATTTGTACGCGGCAGCCAAACTTTACGAGGAAGAAAATAACCAGGAAGGAGAGGCGATCGCTCGTCAAATGATTTTGGATATTCGTTAATAATTCAAACAACTCAATTGATTAAATTTGCATTTTCCCCCCCATAGCCCTACTATTTACTGGTAGGGCTAATTGTTTTGAGTGCGAATAGGGATCGGAGTAGGAAAAAATTATAGCAGTTATCTAGTAGGTGAGGTACAATATTTCGATCCCCCCCAGCCCCCCTTAAAA
>CALKCV010000272.1 GCA_938083405.1 uncultured Microcoleaceae cyanobacterium
AAAATTATGGTGTGAGGCTTCTCGGCGGTCTAGCTAAATATTAACAGCCTGTCTCTTACCACAGGGATGTTTTTGGTCGCTTCAGACCAAAAATGACGAAAATGCGAAGTTCAGCCCTAGGCACTACCATCTTTAACCCATAATGCTTCGTTGGTGGTTCGGGAGAATGAAACAACATTTACAACAACCCATCCATTTGCAGTTCTTCGATCGCCTGCAAACCCCGAGGATCTCCCACTCGCAACAAAGAGGACTGAGCATCTTCGCGGACTCCCATATCTTCCTCCTCCTCCAAAGCCTCGATTAAAGCATCTATGGCCCCGGCATAGACCACGTTAGAGGGCAACTCCCGGCACAACTGCCCCAGTGCCCAAGCGCTATTACCCCGCACCGCCGGCATTGGGTCTTGTCGCATCGCTTCTATTAGCGGGGGTATGGCGCCGACAACAAATTCATAACCCACCTTGGCCATTTGACCGAGGGAACTTGCCGCCCACAACCTCACTGCCGAAATATCGGTTCGCAAGGCATCCACCAATGGCGCTGAAGAACGGCGATCGCGACAATTCCCCAAGGCCCAAACGACTCCTTTGCGCACATAACCGTTAAAATCGCCGTGTAGCTGTGCGATTAAAGGTTCCACTGCATCGGGACTCGGGTTGCGTCCCAAACCGTAAGCCGCGCTGACTCGCACCAAAGGACAGTCATCGCCCAATAAATTAATTAGGTCTGGTATGGCCCGCTCGTCTTTGATCTCGCAAAAGGCCCGGGCGGCGATAGTCCGTTGGGAGGGCTCGGCAGATTTGAGCAACGGCAACATTTCCTCTGGATCCGGCTTTGGGGCTTCCTCTTCCCCGATGTAATCCAGAGGGCTTTCGCCCGTAAAGGTAGCGTTGAGTTGGGTTAGGTCTTGGTCATCCATACAGTTGAGTTTAACTCATGGCGGGCGCGATCCGATCGGGATTTTGGATTTTGGATTTTGGATTTTGGATTGTCAGATATTGGGCCTCTTCCTCCCCCCTTTTTAACGGCGGCCGGGGGGGGGGATAGTATTACGAATTGCCCATTACCCATTAGTAATTAATTGCCAGCATTCGGAGGCGATCGCCCAATCTTCCTGGGTATGCACTACTAACACTTCCACCGCTGAATCTTCTGTCGAAATAGCGGCATTTTTGGGAGAATTGTTATTTTTTTCCTTATCTATTTTAATTCCCAAAAATCCCAAACCACGACAAGTTTCTTCTCGAACAGCTACCGCATTTTCTCCCACTCCACCAGTAAAAACTAAGACATCCAAACCTCCTAAACTCGCTACCATTTCTCCAATGCCGCAACGGAGGCGATGAACGTACATATCAAAAGCTAATTTTGCTTTTTCGTTTCCCGCATCCCTAGCTTTTAAAACCTCCCGCATATCTCCAGACTCGCCAAAAATTCCTTTCAAACCAGAGTTTTTATTTAACACCAAATTCAACTCCCCAGCATCAAAATATTTGTTCTCAATTAAAAAGATTAAAATCCCCGCATCGATAGAACCGCTGCGAGTTCCCATCATTAATCCTTCTAAGGGAGTAAATCCCATCGTCGTATTAATACTAATGCCATTTTTCACCGCCGCCAAAGAACAACCGTTGCCTAAATGACAAGTTACTACGCGCAACTCTTCCAGAGATTTTTCCAATATTTTCGCTGCTTTATCGCTGCAATATTTGTGACTGGTTCCGTGAAATCCATAGCGGCGAATTCCCATATCTAACCAATGGTAAGGTACGGGATAAGTTGCCACTTCTGGGGAGATTTGGCTGTGAAATGCGGTGTCGAAAACTGCTATTTGCGGCACGTTTTCTAAGACTTTTTCTATAGCTTCTATTCCTTCTATATGGGCGGGGTTGTGATTTGGGGCTAAAGGGATTAAATCGGCGATCGCTTCTTTCACTTCAGCAGTTAAAAAAGCAGACTCGGAATATTCCGTTCCACCATGAACTACCCGATGTCCGACTGCTTCTATTTCCGAGATTTGGTTGAGAACTTTGGTCTCCCCCGACCTTAGAGTTTCTAACATTTTTGCCATACCTTCTTGGCGCTTTCTCGGGTTTAGTTGAATTTCTTGTTTTACTCCATTAGCTTCGACTTTCATCGACGCAAAATCCCGAGAAGCAGTCCAGTCAATACTTGCCTCCCAGAGAGGTTCGAGAGGATTTTCTGGCAGAGTATTTCCAGTTATTTCGTAGAGGCAGCTTTTTTGAGAACTAGAACCGGCGTTTAAGACTAATATTTTCATAACAATTAACAATTAACAATGAACAATTATTTTTTTGAGAGAAACAAGCTAGTTTGTAGTAATCGCTAAAGCGATTTAATAAAGTCAGTTAGCAAGCACAAAGTAACAGATGTAACAGATTGCTTAGTAACAATTAATTATTAACGACCGGCTCAAAAAACTCTTGAATCTCCTGTATTACTGGAGAAGATCGACGGGAAACATCGACTCCTCTTTCTCCAGCAATAGGACAATTCCAAATTTTGGGGGTAATTAGTAATTTGTAACGTGCGCCGCAGCGCACCCTACAACTATTCGATTTAACTAATAACTTTCATCTACCTAAAGACAGATTCAGCAAAAATTAACTAATAGTTAATTTTGAGTCAAAATAAAGTTTTGTTACCAGAGAGACCCTAAAAAATTCTACCAGATCGGAATACAGCGATATCATAATCTAAATACTTGCTTTAATTAAACAAATTGAAAAACGACAACCTTTATCTTTCATTAATTAATTAATATGATAATCTTTGAACCTGAATAGGAAGTAATCGTAACATGGATAAACTAGCTAAATACAGCCAATTAGTGCAAGATATTCTCCGAGAATACGGTCAATATAAACCGTCATCTCCAGGTTGAGAAAATAAATAATGAGAGATGTAAGAAACCGGGTTTTTTGAAAAAACCCGGTTTCTGGCGGGCGAATTAGCCTTCGGTCCGTAACAATTCCCCCGTGGCATGGTGCAATTTTTAACTGCTAGGTTAGGTAAAGACGGGCAACCCGGCGACAACCAAACTCACTCACCGATAACCCATCCGCTACATCCGTTACAACATCCGCTGCTAACTTGTATTAAATAGGAGAGAAAAAACGGCATCATGTTCGCCAAAGACGGCCGCTTTAGACCTGATGGCAACGGAACTGGTTATCTTAGTTGCCTGCCAAAGCGGTCTGGGAGACGTCGCCACTGGGGAAGGAGTCTTCGGGTTGCGTCGCGCCGTTGCCGTTGCCGTTGCGAAAACTCTGATAATGAGTTTGCGATCGGTGCCCGCTTATGCGACTATCTTATTAATGGAGCGTTTGTTTGATAATATCGATGCGGGCTGGCAACCCGCCGAAGCATTGGAGATGGCGCAGGATTATGTTAAGAATGTCACTATCGGGGAGTTGAATGAAAGTAAGTTAGGGGAAAAGATATTAAGGGACTTGGAAATTT
>CALKCV010000273.1 GCA_938083405.1 uncultured Microcoleaceae cyanobacterium
CGAAATGGCAATAAAAAATGCAGTTTTAGCCGGAGAATATATAGACGGCCCTCAGAACATGGTAGCCCAACCCGCGTTCTACACCTACGACTCTTTAGCTCATTTGACGGTCGCTCCCCAGGCATCGGATTTTCAACAACAGACCTTGCTAGAAAGGGTAAATATCAATCAAGAAAAACTAGAAAAATGGGCGATTCATGCCCCCAATAATTACGAGCATAAATTAAATTTAGTCGAGGCGGAAAAAGCACGATTTTTAGGCAAAGTAGTGGAGGCCATGGAACTATATGAAAAAGCAATAAAAGGAGCGCGGAAAAATCAATTTATCCAAGAAGAAGCCTTAGCTTACGAATTAGCAGCTAAGTTTTATTTAGGGCGAGGCATGGAAGAAATCGCCCAAACTTATCTGACTAAAGCTCGTTATTGCTATCTGCGCTGGGGAGCAACGGTGAAGGTCAAAGATTTAGAAGCAAAATATCCCCACTTAATCGAATTTGACAGCAAAAAAGAGCGGTCAATTTACGCAGACATGACTAATACCAGTACCTCCAGCGACAGCACTTATAATGCGGCTTTGGATTTGGCTGCAATTATGAAAGCTACCACCGCTATTTCCAGCGAAATTGTTTTAGATAAGCTGCTGGTATCTCTGATGAAAATTATTTTGGATACTGCGGGGGCCCAGAAAGGATATTTGATTTTAGAAAGCGAGGGTAAACTGTTAATCGAAGCAGAGGCGATCGCTACCGCCGAAACCATAAAAGTATTGCAGTCCGTACCTATAGAAGAGAGCGATTTAGTTTGCCAATCTATCGTTAATTATGTGTTTAGAACTAAAGAAACCGTAGTCTTAAACAATGCGGCAGAAGAAGGGAAATTTACTAACGACCCTTATATTAAAAAGCATCAACCGAAATCAATTATCTGCCACCCTCCCATCGCTCGCGGCACTACCGTCAGCATTGTTTATTTAGAAAATAACCTCGCCACTGGAGCTTTTACGCCAGAGCGAGTAGAAGTGTTAAAAACTCTCTCCTCTCCGGCAACTATTTCTATAGAAAATGCCAGACTTTATGCAAATTTAGCCGAGTATAACCGGACTCTGGAAACAAAAGTCGAGAAAAGGACTGCAGAACTAGCGATCGCCAAACAAAAAGCGGAAGTAGCCGCAGAGGCTAAGGGCACTTTCTTGGCGAACATGAGCCACGAGTTGCGATCGCCCCTCAATGCCATCCTCGGTTTTGCCCAACTGATGATAAAAAGCCCCAATTTACCCCAAAAGCACAAAAAACAAGCTCGCATCATTAACAATAGCGGCGAACATTTGCTCTCAGTTATTAACGAAGTATTGGACATGGCGAAAATCGAATCGGGACGCGCCACTCGGAGCGAAACCGAATTCGATCTGCTTGCCCTCCTAGATGACTTGCGAGGTATGTTCGAGCTCGAAGCGGCAGAAAAAGGATTGCAATTTCTGGTAAACTCCAGTGCCGATCTACCCCCTAGAGTAGTGGGGGATGAGGTTAAACTGCGGCAAGTATCGATCAATTTGCTCTCCAATGCTTTTAAATTTACTTCCAGAGGCAGGGTTACTCTGGCAGTAGCGGCAACCCCGGCGGCAGAAAATGAAACTGTTACCCTTGTTTTTGAAGTGCGCGATACCGGTTCTGGCATTGCTGCGGAAGAATTAGAAAGCATTTTCGAGCCTTTCGTCCAAACTAAAAGCGGGGGGCAAGTCGGAGGCGGAACCGGTTTGGGGTTGCCCATCTCTCGGGACTTCGTCCGACTGATGGGGGGTGACATTACTGTAGAAAGCGAGGCGGGCAAGGGTAGCGTTTTTAAGTTCGAGATTAAATGCAGGTCCGCCGTTGCTCTGGCGCAGCGCGGCGCAACCCAAGCTGTGGATGTTGGGTTTCCATCCTCCAGCCGACCTACGGGGATCGACGGGGTGTTGCTTGCAGCTAACCAAGGGATTTTTCGCATTCTGGTGGTTGACGATCGCCCGGAAAACCGACTGTTACTCGTTAATATTTTGCAACCTTTGGGGTTTGAGGTAAAAGAGGCTAGTAACGGCAGGGAGGCAATTCAAGTTTGGGAAAGCTGGCAGCCCCATCTGATATTTATGGACCATTCGATGCCAATTATGGACGGCTTCCAAGGGCTCCGAGAAATCAGAAGCCGGGAAAAAAAATGGACATCGATGGAGGGACCGGAGGTGGACCGGAGCGGAGCGGGCCCGATTGTTAAAATTGTGGTGGTGACAGCCAGTTGTTCTCAGGCCTGCCACCAAGAGGCTTTGGAGGCAGGTTGCGACGATTTTCTTGTCAAACCGTTTAAAAATGCGGATATTATAGAAATGACGAGCAAAACTATAGGGGTGCGCTATATCGATCCTTCCGAAGAGGAGGTATCGTCCGAGGAGGTTCCACCTGAAGGCGTTTATCTAGTCACTCCGGCAGCTATAGCTGCTTTATCGCCGGAATTAGTGGAGGCTTTAGAAGCGGCTATTATTCGTTTGAATGTAAGGGCGATGGAGGAATGTTTGGAGCAAATTCGCCCTCATAATTCAGCCTTATCGGTTGCTCTGGAGGCGTTAATTAATGACTTTAATTATGCGCCTATCTTAGATGCTATTAAAGAAGTAAATCACAAGGCAAAATGATATCGAACAACTCAGTAAATAGTTTCAAAAAAAATGTTAGTGCTACTATTTTAGTAGTTGACGATAGTCCTATTAATTTGCATTTGTTGAATCGTATTTTGAACGAAACCGGCTATGCAGTCAGACTGGCAGGCGATGGCAAATTGGCTTTACAATCAGTCAAGACAGAACCGCCCGATCTGATTTTGCTGGACATTATGATGCCAATTATAGATGGATATGAGGTTTGTTCTCAGTTAAAGAAGGATCCAGAAACTAGGAATATACCAGTTATTTTTCTCAGCGCTAAAGGAGAAGTTTTCGACAAAATGAAAGCTTTCGATTTAGGAGCGGTAGATTATATTACTAAGCCTTTTGCCCCCGAGGAAGTAGTAGCTAGAATAGACTGTCAGCTTAGGATTTGGCAGTTATCGAAAGAACTGGCAGAGCAAAATAATTTGCTACAAGAGGAACTCGAAGAGTTGCAAAAGTCGGACGGTTATAATATAGGAGAATTGCAACAACAA
>CALKCV010000274.1 GCA_938083405.1 uncultured Microcoleaceae cyanobacterium
CCAAACATTCCCCGAAATTAAAATCTTTGGGGTACAATGTCATCTGGTTGCCTTGAATTTGAGATATATCTAAGATGTCGTTAATTAGGGCTAAAAGATGAAAACCGCATTTGTAAATGGTGTCGATCGCCTCTTTTTGCGCGGGGTCGATATCGTCCTCTCGTTGCAAGATTTGCGCGTAACCGAGAATACCATTGAGGGGGGTTCTTAATTCGTGGCTGATGTTGGCAATAAATCTACTTTTGGTTTGGTTGGCAATCTCGGCATCTAGTTTTGCTTTCTTTAGTTCTGCGGTTCGTTTTTCTACTTTTTTTTCTAACTTTTCGTAAGTTTTTTGCATGGTTAAGTTTAATTCTTGGGTCTGAAAAATAGCCTCTGCTTGCTTGCATAAAAACTTCGATTGAGCTTCGGCTTTTTCTTTCATAATTGCGTTAAGCCGATAGGCGTTGGCTAGGGAGAAAAATAACACCGCTGGTAAATACAGCCAAGTTAAATATTTATTTTGGAAATTTAAAGGCCAGAATTCCAAGGGAACTAAATTCGAGATTAAAGCTGCTATAATTAGCAGCAGTTGAGCCAAG
Source organism: uncultured Microcoleaceae cyanobacterium (assembly GCA_938083405.1). Lineage (GTDB taxonomy): Bacteria > Cyanobacteriota > Cyanobacteriia > Cyanobacteriales > Microcoleaceae > CALKCV01. The sequence continues at coordinate 582 of CALKCV010000274.1, forward strand.
AAAAAGTAGGGCTTGAGGAAAGAGCCTTGTTTCCAAACTAATAGAGTTAGGACAAAGATTGTTCCATAAGTTAAAATGGTAATAAGTAACAAAATAGTTTTCGGGAAGGCAAAAGGCGTGAAGGGACTTAAGAGGGCAATAAAAGAGGCGATCGCCATTAGCAATCTCATCGTCAAATGCCATCGCGCGCTTAAGTCTTTGCTAGAGAAAATTTGGGCATTTAAAAGCAGAAAAGCTAATAAATTGAGCCCCAAAGTCAAGGGAACAATGAAGGAATTCCACCAAGGGCTATGAAACCAAAAGTATTCTTTGAAGATACCATTAGCAAAACTAAAAAAAGAAATATGAGTTAATAAATAAAGCACATAAATACTATAAATATTATCTGCGAAAGCCTGTTTAAAAAAACAACTGTAAGCAATGGTAATTAGCATCAATCCGTAGTAGAAACCTAAAAAAAATCCATCGGTTTCTAGGGATATTTGTCCCGAGTTCGTTAATAGCACATTCAGGGTAAGCATAAAAAAACTGCTTGTTTGAAAGATAAATTGAGAATAGACTTGAAAAAACTCGCGTTTTGTTCTGTATTAAGAAAATTAAGCAAGAGGCAAATATTGCTCGATTAAAGACAAAATTTGTCCGTCCTCAAATTCTCCCGCTAATTGTAGCAGGCGATCGCTAAATAAAACGTACTTTTTGTCTAGCCGTTTAATTCTCATAGCTTCAGTTTCTATTCGATCGATATCGCCTATTTTAGCAGCTTGGTAAATGGCTGTCAATTCTTCTGGGGGCGGTGCTAAAAATTGAGTTGGAGACTCGCTTGATTTTTCTGGTGAGGTTGCTGGGGGTTCTTGGGATTCATAAATCCATTTGAGTTGGAGACGTTTCTCCAAGCACGAGAATAATTTCTCTACCTCAACTGGTTTTGGCAGAAAATCATCGCATCCGGCCTCCAAACTCTCAAATTGGTCTTGCTTTAAAACGCTGGCAGAAGATGCAATTATTACTACATTTTGTAATAGCGCTTCTTGCCGCAAGCGGCGAGTCATTTCAAACCCATCTAAAATCGGCATTACCAAATCGCTAACAATTAAATCCGGTCGAAACTGTTGCGCAATGATTAAACCCTCCTCGCCGTTAACAGCTTCGGCACATTCAAACCCCAAAGGTTCGAGAACTTCGACGACAACGGCGCGGTTGACATCTTTATCGTCAACTATCAAAATTTTTCGTCGCTGACCGGTGTAACCGATAATGTACCCAAACTCTGCCGTCGTTGCCCCTTGCTGCCAGTTGGCAGCAAGGGGTAATTCTAGATCGAACCAGAAGCGACTGCCTCTGCCTGGAGTGCTAGTAACTTGGATGGTGCTGCCCATCATCTCTACTAATTCTAGAGAAATAGCCAGCCCCAAACCGGTACCTTCGGCACGCTTGGAAGTCGAACCTACTTGCTCGAAAGGCAAAAAGATTTGTGCCAGTTGTTCCGGGCTCGTGCCGACTCCGGTATCTTCGACGGCGAAACGTACTAGAACGCTTTCTTCGCCTTTTTTAATAACTTCCGCCCTCAAAGTCACCCCACCAGTATCGGTAAACTTGACGGCATTACCCAAAAGGTTGATTAAAACTTGTCCCAACCGCTTCTCGTCGGCAACTACGGCAGTGGGAAGGTCGGGCTCGCCACAGTAGGTAAATTGGATACCTTTATTTTCGGCGCGAATGCGAACCATCTCGGCGACGTCGGTAAGAAAACAGAGAAAATGGAACCCTTTGGGATAGAGTTCCATTTTGCGAGCTTCGATTTTGGATAAGTCGAGAACGTCGTTGATGAGATTTAACAAATGAGTGCCGCAGTTGCGAACGACTTGGACTCCTTTGCGGTGCTGGTTCAGGTCTTTGGCTTTTTGCATAATTTGGGCGTAACCCAAGATGCCGTTGAGGGGGGTTCTCAGTTCGTGGCTCATGCTGGCTAAGAAATCGCTTTTGGCTTGGTTGGCCGACTCCGCCTGTTGTTTGGCAATTTGTAACTCGGCGGTGCGTTCTTCGACTCGTCGTTCTAATTCCTCATTTGCTTGTCGCAGTTGGATTTTGGCTTGTTTGTTTTCTGAGATAACCGCGCATAAAATGTAGGTGGGAACGGAGATCGCTCCTAGAAAAGATTGCAACATTAATAGAGATTGGTTGAGGGAGTAGCGCGCGAACGGTCCGTAGTTGTTGGCAGTGCCGATTATGGACATTGCAGCTATAATAGTTATCAAGAGGGTTGTGCCCCTCTGTCCGAGTCGAAAAGACGACCAGACTAAAATCGGAATCAGCAAATACTCGATGGGATATCCGCCGTGGAAGGAAATAAGAGCGATCGCTAGGGTCAAACACACGATAAGCGCTTCCTCTAACCCTTGCTTTCCCCATCGCTTCTGGGAGTACGTCAGTTTTGGAAATCGACTTTTTCTCCCAACTAACAACTGACAACTAACAACCTTCCAAAAAGAGATTGCTTCGTTCCTAGTCTTACTCCAGACCAAGGGTAGGGAAGGTTTGGCGGTTTTTTGGGTTCCCTTCAAAGGTGACCGGTATCCTCGCTTTTGAAGCAAACTATCGCTCCACACTAACAATGCAGGCACGACTAAAAGTATGCCGAAGACTGCGGAGAGCCACCAACTCCACCAGATATCTCCATAAGCGGACCAAGGCGCGAGTTTCGTCAAACACAAAGCAGTCACGGCCCAAGTGGAACTGGCAATAGTAGAAAATACAGCAGCCACTACCAGCACGACAACGTTTTGAGAGCTTTCTAGGAGCTTGTCGCTCTTGACGAAGCGATCGATAAGCGTGGCACTGAGAAAGGCTTCTAAGCTGTTTCCTATTGCTACAGTTAGGGAGTAGATAATGCTAGCAATAGCGATCGCGTGACCGGATATTTCTGCGGCTACATTTCCTAAAAATATTCCTGCTAGCGCTCCTGGTCCGACTCGCAAAACTGCCGCCACGGCGACCCCGCTTCCGGGCCAAACTGGAGTGACATTTCCCGGCAGAGAAGCTAGGGATAGGGAGAGTTTGGCTAGGATAAAGTAAGAAACAGCAATAACTATTATTGCTAATGGGTTTAATCGACTATTCGTCAAGGGCGATTGAGCCTTCATAACTCTCCTAAATTTTGCTTAACTGTTAGTTTCTGGTAGATGCAGGCTTGTTAATTTAACCATTTCGCTGCGTTCAAACTCTGTGGTTCGATCGCCGGGGCTCGGTGGAGCTTTTGCCGCACCCCTTAGCAAAAAAGCGTGGATTTATTTTAATCTCTAATATAACGCTACTTGGCGCTATGCGATCGTCAATATTTTCTCAAGAAAGCATCGTACCGCCTCCAATGTTAGCTAGAACGCATAAAAATAAAAGTGTCTCGCTCTGGCGGGACACATCGAGCCACTTTTGGGTATTTTTTATTAGTTTGACTATATAGCAATCCCTCCAAGGCTTACGATTTGCTAGTCCGTCTATAAGACGTGGTTTTTTTGCCAAGAAAAACCTGGTTTCGTGAGTTCCCAATTGAAATGCACCCTAGCGCTTTAATGGCAACCAAATTTGAAACTCCGTTCCTTCACCCGGTGTGGAATTACAAAGTAACTTGCCTCCATGCTTTTCTACTACAATTTGATAGCTAATACTCAAGCCCAAACCAGTTCCTTTACCCACAGATTTAGTAGTAAAAAATGGGTCGAATAATTTCTGCCGTACTTCTTCGCTTATGCCCCCTGCGTTATCAGAAATAGCGATCGCTAACTGATTACCATCCTTAACTTCTGTCTT
>CALKCV010000275.1 GCA_938083405.1 uncultured Microcoleaceae cyanobacterium
CGAAGGTCCGACAATTATTAATTATTAATTATTAATTATTAATTACTTATACGAGCATTTTATCTCTTGACAAAAGTTTCATATTAGTATCCACCCCAAGAAATATTTAAGGAACCGAGCTCGCTCGGCGACCTATCCCTAACGGAAGATGGCAAATAAGTCAATCCTTTGTTATATTTTTTAACAAAGTCGAGCAAAAGGGATTGTCGGGCCATTGTCTGGGACATACAGAGCGACCGCCCGAGAGTCAAATTAATTCCAGATAGAAGCTTTTGTATCTGGCTTTACGGATAAAACCTCAAAGAGTCGAACATATTTACCGTTAAACAACCAGCTAATCGATAAAAGGAGAACATCATGGACAAGCACGTCGAACTTCCTCTAGAAAAGCAGTTCAGCATCCGTTCTTTTGAAGCTTCGGTTCAGAAAATGAACCTCGAACAGGCCCAGGAATTTTTAGTAGAACTGTACGAACAAATGCTGGTAAAAGAAACGCTTTACCAACATTTCTTAAAGCAGCAATGGGGTATAGAATCCGGTCCTGGGCTAGAATAAACCCATCACGCATGAGAAAGATCGACCTCCTTCTCTTACTTTTTTCCAAAAGTAAGGAAAAGAGTTAGGGATGATGGGGCGTTAATTCTCCTCAGTAATTAATAATTAATAATTAATAATTAAAGATGCCAAATAAATTGGGCATCGCCATTAAGACTGCCTTGGGTCTTAGATAAATTTGGGTTCGATTGCAGCAGGCCTAACTGCTCAAAAGTAAAGTCCTAGAATTAAGATTCTGCCTGGCGTTCCAAAGTAGCCTCAATAGCGCTAATCAACTGATTGCCAGAGAGAACCGCACCAGAGTGATAGTATCGATTTTCATCGAGACAGTGCAAAGTGTCGAAACCGGTGCGACGCAGGCGGTCCTCTCCCAATACCCAGTAACGCTGGACGATCGATTCAGGGCCGATCCAACCTTCACCTTCAACCTTACCCAATTCGCTGTGTTGGAGGACAAATGTAAAACGGCGTTCGTCCGCATCGAGACGTCCTCGGTACTGCAAAATAATATCTTCGCGGTCTTTGGTGGGAAAAGCTAACTTAGTCACCATTTGGAACCAGTCGGTACGATTCCAAGTGACAATAGTTTTGCCCTTGACAATAATTAACATTCCATTACGCTGCAGCCAATTTCCTTCAATAATCCATTGGCCAGATTCTAGTAAAAATGTATGAGCCACAATGCTATTCCTAAATTTCTACGACTGGCGATAATTCCAGGGCAATTATAAATAATTAACATTTTCCCAATTAATAATTAACATTTTCCCAATTAGGGATATGCAAGTAAATAATTGCCCTGTAGTAGTGCTTCCCTGCTAAAATTGTGGGTAAATTTTTTTCATTTATTATTACAACTAACAACTGACAACTGACTTTAGCGTTAATATTTTTACCCACAATTTTAGGCTAGATGCCCTAGTAGGTAGGGCGCCGGCGAAGCGCAACCCAACAATAATATTGTATTCTTGGAAATTTTAATTTTTGGAAGTCCCTTAAATCAACGATGCCAGATTAACTAAAAATCGCCCATTAGATAGGCCCGGGACTGAAATAAATTTTTGGGACCGCGTAGCGCGAGTGTAAATTGATTTTTTCTGCCAACGTTCCAACGTTCCAACGTTCCAACGTTCCAACGTTCCAAGCATCAGCACCAGAGCGATCGCTCTAGCCGCAGCCTTTGAGATTAGAGGTGAAATTAGGTGTCTGTAAAATGTATTTTAGACCATCCAATCAGCTTTTTCCTCCCAAACACTTCTCCTGGTTCGTGGCGCGGCGGCCCCATCGCGAAAAAGAAAGATTTAATATTTCAATTCCAACTCCGGGCCAACAAATGGGCGATCGCTCAAAAAAAGACTGGGGCCAAGAATAAGGAAATGGCAGTACAAGGATGGCAAGTCAAAGATAACAGGCCATCGCCCATTTTTCCAAAAGGAAGATGGCATCTGAGTATAATAAACTCAACTTAATAGCTGATTTATTATGCGATTTTCAACCTTAGCCATTTTGGCTGTAGCAGCGGTAGTGGGGGGCGAACTAAATAACGGACAAGAAGCGATCGCCAATCCGACCCCAAACCTATCCGAACTCGGAGGCACGATCCAACTGAGCAACAGAAACGGGTTAGCAGTATCCGAGTTTGAAGGGGCCAGGGTCCGAGATGTCATAGTCCGTTTCGTCAATGCCGAGGGCGAGACCTTTGACGAAGACGGACTCCCCATAGAGAACAGAGTCCCAGAAGACCTCATCCGCGACGAATTGCGATTAATGCCCGGGGACGACTTTCGCGAAGAATTAGTGCGGGCAGACTTAGCACAGCTACATCGATTGAGATTATTTAGTAACGTCACCGTCAGCATCGAAGAATTGGGCAGCGACGTTGTCGTATATTATAACGTGGACGAAGCACCCGGAGTTAGTTACAGCCTTGGTGGCGGCAGTAACTCAGATGTCGGATTTTACCTAGATTTGGGAACTATAAACCGAACCGTCGGCAGTCCCAGCCAGCGCTTTGAGGCCATCCTGACGCCCAGCGGGGAGGGATTGGAATACGATCTTAAGTTTATCAGTCCTTACAGCATCGGTAATAACAGCACCGGCTACACCCTGCGGGCGTGGCGCGATCGCAAGGTCTCCGAAGTCATCGACCAAAAAATAGACCTCCCCAACGGGGACCATGCCGTTGACAGAAGAATAGGCGGCAATCTAATTTTCAGTCGCCCCCTGGGACTGTGGTCCGGGGAATTGGGGTTCAACTACCAACGCATCAGCATCCGCGACGAGGATGGCGAGCTTGCCACTGAAGACGCCAGAGGCAACCCTACCAGTTGGAGCGGTAGTGGCATCGACGATTTATATACGGTATCCCTGGGCTTCAATCGCAGTTGGGTTGACAATCCTTTCAATCCCACCAGGGGAGGTAAAATTTCTTTTGGCACGGAACAGTCGATTCCTATTGGGGAGGGGGAGATTAGTTCCAACCGCCTGAGAGCTAATTTCGTTCAATATCTGCCGATTAAGTTTCTCAGCAGCGACGATCCGTATTCTTTGCCGGAAATGTTTGCCTTGAACATCCAAGCAGGAACGGTAATTGGAGATTTGCCTCCGTCTTATGCCTTCGCTCTGGGGGGCGACAAAACCGTGCGGGGATACGATCCAGGAGATTTGGGAACCGGGCGCAGTTTTGTCTTAGTTTCTGGCGAGTATCGCTTTCCCGTTTGGCGGGATGTTGGCGGGGTGTTATTTTTTGACTTTGCCTCGGACCTCGGTTCGGGAGATAGCATAATTGGAGACCCACCAGAAGAGCGGGATAAACCTGGAACTGGTATTGCAGGCGGTGTCGGGTTGCGAGTGCGGACCTTTTTAGGGTTAGTGCGGGGGGATGTCGGTATTAGCGACGAAGGCAACGTTCGGGTTTATGTGGGTACCGGTCAGCGATTTTAATTAAGATAATTGCTAATTAATACCTAATTCCGCAACCCAGAAACCTGGTTTTTGATACAATACCAACGCCCTCAAGAAAAAATACCATTCGTAGGTTGGGTGCAGCTACGCAGGGCCCAACATTAGGAGTGTTCGTTGCGCTGTCGCGGAGCCCTTGCATCTTGTAGGTAGGGCTCCGCGCAGCGAAACGAACGCGATCTAGTTGGGTTTCGCTACTGTATTATATCAAGTCACAATAAACAACCATAACAAAATTAATAGAGGGAAAAGTGCCAAACAAATCGTACCAACGATTCTAGCTCAAAGACCCAATTGTTAATTGTTAATTGTTAATTGTTAATTGATATTAATCGTCAAAATGCTTGATAATTGCATCGGCAAATTCAGAACACTTTAACGGTTCGACTTTCGGTTCCATCAATCGCGCTAAATCGTAAGTTACTTCCTTCTGGGAAATAGCGGCAGCGATACCATTTTTAATTAAATCCGCCGCTTCTTGCCAACCCATATATTCCAACATCATCACCCCAGATAGAATCAAAGAACCGGGGTTAACTCGATCCAAACCGGCGTGCTTTGGTGCCGTGCCGTGGGTTGCTTCAAAAACCGCACAAGTATCGCCAATATTCGCACCGGGTCCCATGCCCAAACCGCCGACGATAGCAGCAGCAGCATCGGATAAATAATCCCCGTTTAAGTTCATGGTTGCCAGAATGGAATATTCCCCGGGGCGGATGATAAGTTGTTGGAAGATATTGTCGGCGATGCGATCGTTTACCATTACCTTATCTTTCCATTTACCGTCGCCGTGGGTCTCCCAAATCGCGGCTAATACCGATTCTACTTCCTCGCACACTTCCGATCGCTTTTCTGGAGTTAGGGAGTCGTAACCGGGATCGACTTTGCGGGCGTTGTCTTCGTTGGAAATATCGGGGTTTGCTTCCTTATTGCCGAGGATCCAGGATTCCCTTTCCGTGACGCAGCGATCGCGAAATTCCGTAGTTGCTAGTTCGTAACCCCAATCCCGGAAAGCGCCTTCGGTGTATTTCATAATGTTGCCTTTATGCACCAGAGTCACCATTTGCTTAGATTTCGGCAAGCGCAGGGCATTTTCGATCGCCCGCCGGATCAACCGCTGAGAACCGGTTTTGCTTATGGGTTTGATGCCGATGCCGGAGTCTTGGCGAATTTGTTTTTTGCCATGTTCGGGAGTGCCGGGGATGAGGTCTTCGTTCAAGGTGTCGATTAACTTCTTGCACGTTTCGCTGCCTTCGCGCCACTCGATGCCCAGATAGATATCTTCGGTGTTTTCCCGATAAATAATGATGTCGAGGTCTTCTGGACGTTTGTGGGGGGAGGGGGTACCGGTATAAAAGGTGCAAGGACGAACGCAGGCATAGAGGTCGTTAATTTGTCGGAGGGCGACGTTGAGCGATCGGATGCCGCCGCCGACTGGAGTTGTTAGCGGTCCTTTGATGGCGACGCCGTATTCTTGGATGGCGTTGAGACTGTCTTCGGGCAGGTATTGAAAGGTGCCGTATTTGTCGCAAGCTTCGTCGCCGACGTAAATCTTGAACCAGTTAATCTCCCGTTTGCCCCCGTAAGCTTTCGCCACCGCCGCATCGAATACCTTTTGAGAAGCCGGCCAGAGGTCCACCCCGGTTCCGTCGCCGCGGATGAAGGGTATTATGGGGTCGTCGGGGACTATGGGTTTGCCGTCTTGGAAGGTTATTTTGGTACCTGCGGTTGGGGGGGTGATTTTTTCGTACATATTGACTGTCTCCTTTTGTTTTCTGTTTTATTATGGGGCAGATTGTTCTGGTGGGGCGAAAAATTATTAAATTTTTAGATTTTTGGTTAGGAATTTGACCAATGGCATCCCCGGGAGTGGAAGTTTTTTTTAGGTAAAACTTTACATTATGATCTTAGGAAACAATTTTTGGTCGATTGCTTAATCTTTTTTTAAGATTTTGGGGTTTTTGGGGAGCGATCGCTTTTTTGGTTGGTGGCGTAGGGCGATCGCTCCCTTCTTCCAAAATCCCCTGCTACAAAACCTCTCTATTTGCCAACCAATTCTCTAAATCTTCGAGAGCATTCAAGTCAAAAATATCCTCGCTATTCAAAGTTTCCAAATCTTCCAGAGACAAATTTTAAAGCTGACTTTTAATATTCTCTGGAACTTCTCCAAAGCGCTTAT
>CALKCV010000276.1 GCA_938083405.1 uncultured Microcoleaceae cyanobacterium
TCCTTCCCATAAGTTCCGATCGCTTTCTGTGCAATAGGAGCTCTGCTTGTCTGTTAACATAAGTAAATTTCCAGTCTTTATCCAAAGCAAAAAAAGCATCGCCGATACTTTCGAGGATATCCGTCGCTCTGGTTCGTGCCGCTTCTGCTTCTTCTCTCGCAGTTCGTTCGCTCTCCAAGAGTTGCTCCCGCTCTATTTCTGCCCCTTTGCGATCGCTTATATCTTTATGAGTTCCCGCCATCCGCAACGGCTTGCCTTCTGCGCTCCATTCCACTATTTTGGCCTGGGTCAAAATCCACAGCCACTCCCCAGAGCGCGATCGCATCCGCAATTCTGCTTGGTAGGTTTGAGTTTCCCCTCGCAAGCAAGCATTTAAGGCTGTTTTCGATAGCTCTAAATCTTCTGGGTGTATCAGTCTCTCCCAAGACCCATAGCTGTTTTCTATTTCTTCCTCCTCATAACCGAGCATTTTCTTCCACTGCAAGGAGAAATAAGTTTCTAGCGTGTCTAAGCGCAAGTCCCAAATCCCCAACTCGCTCCCTTCTACAGCAAGCTGCAACCGTTCTTCCCCCAGCCATAAGGCTTGTTGCGCTTGTTTGCTTTCTATAGTCCTCGCTAACTGAGAAGCTATGGCCCCCACAAGCTCCATCGACTGCTGGTTTTTGGGGAGGGGCGCGTTTTTGAAAAACACTAAAACCGCCGCCACTCGTCCGTCGGCAATAACCGGAACCCCAAAACCAGTTTTTAGCTCCGCTTCTGCTGCTACCTTTTTCCGAAAGAAAACCCCTTCGGAAACCTTATCTATTTCTTCTAGCCATTCTGGCTGTTTGTTCAGCCAAATTCGTCCCGGCAGTCCTTCCCCTGGAGCAAAAGTTATCTTTTCGCTCCTTTGGTGGAATTGTGTCAAACTAGAATCCCTTCTGTACCAAGCTTTACTCGGCTCTAAAAAGGTGCCGTCTCTCGATGGGAGCCAAGCTTCTCCCCAGTCCCAATCGATGGCCCGACAGATTAAACCCAGAATAGCTGCAAGAGCGCTCTCGATATCCCCTGCATCGTTAATAGCTTGAGAAGCTTGCAGCAGCCGCTGGGTCTCTTCTTCCGCCCGCTTGCGATCGCTGACATCCCTAACTACTGCCAAGAGAGTTTCTACTTCGCCGCTATCTCCCCACTCCGGCACAACCCTGGCAGAATAATACTTGATTCCGGCAGTGGATAATGCTTCAAATTCGATCTCTCGTTCCTCGCCAGTATTGAATACCTCCCCCACCGCTTCTTCCCAGGGGGAAGTTAAGTGCTTTGTGGTACTTAATTCCCGAATAGTTTTACCTAAAATTTCCGCGCTAGATTTACCAACATCCCGGGTAAATTTCGCATTAACGTACAAATAGCGAAGCTCCCTGTCCAGCCGCAAAATTGCATCGGGGGCATTTTCTACTAAAGCTCTCAATTCTCCCTCTCGCTTGCTGAGGTTTTTCTCGGCTAATATCCGGTTGCGAACTTCTTCTTGCAAGCGAGTATTCTGTTGGGTCAGTTGCCTTTCTAATACCTCTCGCTGGGACAATTCCTTTTCTCTGAGGGCTATTTCTTGTTGCAAGCGATCGTTTGCCTGGTTTAGCTGGACGATCCGTTTATCTACCTGCTGGCGCAACGTCTCTAAGGTTGAATAGCTCTCCACCGGGTCCAAAGCTTCTAACAAATTGCTTTGAGCGATAATTCCCTCCAAATGTCCTCGATCGCTGACAACTACCAAGCGGCGAATGCGGTGGCGTTCCATCTGTTTATGGGCCTCCCACAAAGAATCTTCTACTCCCACTGGCAGCAGGGGAGCGCTCATTACTTCCCCCGCGAGGGTCGATAATAAATCCACTCCCAAGGCCCGAAACTGCACTATATCCCGTTCCGTAATGATGCCGATGGGTAAAACATCGGAACCGTTTCCGCTCTTCTGGGTAATGACAACGCAACTAATACTGTCGGCGACCATCATTTTTGTTATTTCCAAGAGAGAGTCTCCGGGCTCCGCGCGAACTACTTTAGGTATCATCACCTCGCTGACGCGCTTGAGTTTTAATAAATCCATGGGTTGGAGAACTTCGCGAATGCTGCTTTGGGTAATAACGCCTAAAATTTTCCCCGATCGATCTACTGCGGGTAAATGACGAATTCGGTGTTGGCGCATCAGGGAGAGTATGGAGAAAAGGTCTAGTTCTGCCGATAGGGTAACGGCGATGGGATCCACTGTCATAACTTGACTTACTTTTATATTCTCCAGTTCGGGATTTTCTGCTGTTATGTTAACGATGTCTCTTTCTGTTAATATGCCTACTAACTTTTCCTTGTTTACTATCAAAGCACAACTAGCTCGCATCTGACTCATGCGGGTAATGGTTTCTAAGACTGTTGTTTCTGGAGTCAGCGCCAAGCATTCAGTTTCTAAGGCCGACGTTTCGCTTAAGACTGGTTTTAAGATCGAACTTGCTGTAGATATAGAGCGATCGCTCGATGGCTCTTGAGGCACTAAATTTACCCGAAGACGGCTTAAGTCCCCCCTGTTTTTTAGCTCCATTTCTAAGCGCTGCAACTCTTGAAGTTCTTCTTGCAGCAAGTTATTTTGTTCTAATACTTCTTTCGATCGCTGCCAAATCCTCAGTTGGTTCTCGATGCGTACTACTACTTCTTCTGCGGCAAAAGGCTTAGTAATATAATCAACCCCGCCTACAGAAAAGGCTTTGACTTTATCAAAAACTTCTCCTTTGGCACTCATAAAAATAACCGGTACATTTTGAGTTTTTGGGTTTGCTTTTAATTGAGAACAAACTTCATACCCATCTATTTCCGGCATCATAATGTCGAGTAAAATCAGATCTGGAGGTTCCACTAAGGCAGATTGGATCGCTAATTTACCATCTCGTACTAGGCGAATATTGTAACCGCGTTCTCGAAAAATATCTCCTAGCAAACGCAAATTAGCGGGGGTGTCGTCCACTACTAATATTTGAGCATCTAAAGGCGATTTTTCTTCTATAAATTGGGGTGTCATTTTGTTTTTTCAATCTAGTTTAAAAGTTAAATAAAATGAAGTTTTTCAATTAATTTTGGCTAGCAGAAAGGCAGCCCATCGAGCAGATGCTTTTCCGAGGGTTGGTCCATCTAAATTCTAAAATCAAGATCGAGACTGTACCTCCCTCGTCACAAACAACATACAGCCCTTGACTTTCCGTCTTTCTGTTTATAATAACCTATCGATCCAGATTTTGGTAAAAAAAAGCTGTTCGTAGTTCGTATTTACGACAAAAGTCGTAGTTTGTAGTAACGACTTTTGTCGTTGAAAATATGTTTAAATAAGAAAAAATCGCGCTTTGCGATTACTACGAAGCGGAAAAATCGCGCTTTGCGATTACTACGAAGCGGAAAAATCGCGCTTTGCGATTACTACAAAGCGGAAAAATCGCGCTTTGCGATTACTACGAACTTGCATTTATGGCGCCAATAACCCAATTATTAATTGTTAATTGCATCGGTTTCGATCGCCTCCATAATAACCTCAAATTGATAATTATTAGTTAAATCTTCCAGAGTTTTGGCTAAAGGTTCTAACTCTGCTGGAATCTTTTCTAATAATTCCAAAATAGTATCGTCCATACCCATAACAGTAGCGCGATAAACCTCTTCGACCCAAGCAGGAGGCATTTGAGATAAGTATTCTTTCAGTTCCCCTCCGCTCAAAGTTCCGAAGGCACTTTCGTCATCCTCATGATAGTGCGGGCTGTCGCTTTCGTAGATATATTCTATCCCCAGGCGATCGCCTATTTTGTTGAGCAGTATCTCTTCTTGGAAGGGCTTGCTGGCGAAGTCGTCGCAACCGATGCCCAAGATTTTCTGACGCTCTTCCTCGAAGACGCTAGCAGTTAAAGCGATAATTACCGTTGTTTTACCTTTATCGGTAGCTTTGATCCGTTGGGTTGCTTCGTAACCGTCCATCACCGGCATCTGCATATCCATAAGAATTAAATGAGGTTGCCAGCTAGACCATAAAGCCACGGCTTCCTCGCCGTTTTCTGCTTCCCCCACCGCAAAACCGATAGAACTCAGAAGGGTTTGCAACAAATAGCGGTTGTCGGGGCGATCGTCCACTGCCAAAATCCGATATTCGGGCGTACCAGGTGCTAAAGCGATCGCCCTGCCCCGGTTCGAGCTACCAATAACAACACCCTCAACAGCAGTTATCATAACGTCGAAAGCAAAAATACTGCCCTCGAACGCAGTGCTGCGAACCTTAAGTTCTCCTCCCATCAGTTCCACAAACTTTTTACTGATGGGCAAACCCAGACCGGTGCCTTCTTGGTATTTGCGACCCTCTTTACTTTGCCCGAAAGCCTCAAAGATAGTATCTACTTCTTCTGGGGCGATGCCAGGGCCGGTGTCTTCTATTTCAAAGAACAACCGAGAGTGACTGGCAAAGTTATTTTCTATTTTCAGCCGCAAGCTGATGCTGCCCCGTTCGGTGAATTTGATGGCGTTGCCTAAAATATTAATTAAAACTTGACGCAATTTGCCTTCGTCGGTTGTTACTGCAGCCGGGAGGTCGCTAGGAATATCGAAGCTTAACTGCAGCCCTTTCGATCGCGCTTTTAATTCCAGCATACTTTCCAGGTTTTCCAGCATTGCAGCTAGATTAAAGCAACTTTCGTTAAAGGTAGTGCGACCTGCTTCGATTTTAGACATTTCCAGAATGTCGTTAATCAATGCCAGCAGGTGTTCCCCGGCGCGATTGATGATTTTTAAGTTTTCTTGATGCAGGGAAGACACGGAGCGATCGCGACCCATTACTTGAGTAAATCCCAGGATGGCGTTGAGGGGGGTCCGCAATTCGTGGCTCATGGATGCCAGGAATTCGCTCTTGGCGCGGTTGGCAGCATCGGCAGCGATCGCTGCCTTTTCTAATTCTGCTGCCTGTCTCTTGGTTTCTGCTAGCAACTCCGCTTGCTGCAAGGCCACTCCCAATTGATGACCTATTTGCACGGCCATATTTCTCTCGCTTGGTTTCCACTGGCGGGGGGCGCAACTGTCATAAGCTCCCAGCAACCCCCAGAATTGAGCGTTGCGGAAAATGGGGACGATGACATAAGCTCGAATTTCACTTTCTTCTAACCGCACTCGGTATTCGTCGGTCAAATTAGCGAGATCGATGTCGGCAACAACCAAGCAACAGGGATTTTCTAGATCGCAATTGTTTGTACTTTCCCCACTAGAGTCGAAGATCTCGGAAATGCAGCTATTTTGCCATAGTTCCGACTCTGCCCCCAGTCCGAGGGGTTCCCTTTGGCTTTGCAGTAACAACAACTCCTCTCTTGCGGACTCGGCGACAAACTCGCCGCTATAGTCCTCATGGAAACGGTAGATACCTACTCGGGAGCATTGGAGGGCCAGACGCAGTTCTTCCGTGGTAGCTGTAAATATGGTTTCTAGTTCCAGAGTGTCTCGAATCCTTTGGATGGCAGCGGTTAGAGTTTTTTCTCGTTCGGCAGTTTCTCGCTGGAGCGTTTCCGCAGCTACGCGATCGCTAACATCGTAGGAATAAACCCAGAGACCATCTTTAACGGGATAAGCGCGAACTTCAAACCAGCGATTGAGAGGCGGCCAAAACTCGATGAATTCTACGGAAACCTGTTGCGATAATGCCCGACGAAACTGGCGTTCTGTATTAGTACCCCTTAAAATAGGAAATACCTCCCAGACGATGTTACCCAAAAGTTCCGATGACGTTTTTTGCGCGAATTCTAAGTTTTTCTGGTTCGTATAAGTAAATCTAAATTCGCTGTCTAGGGCAATGAAAGCATCGGTCATGGTGTCGAAGTTGCGTTCTAACTGCTCTTTTACCGCTTCTGCTTCTGCCCTCGCCAAGCGCTCTCGCTCTAGCAATTCCTCCCGCTCTCTTTCTGCATTGACGCGATCGCTCACGTCGTAGGAATAAACCCAGAGACCATCTTTAACGGGATAAGCGCGAACTTCAAACCAGCGATTGACAGAGGGCCAAAAATGGACAAATTCTACGGAAACCTTTTGCGATAATGCCCGACGAAGCTGGCGTTCTGTATTAGTACCTCTTAAAATAGGAAATACCTCCCAGACGATCTTACCCAAAAGTTCCGATAGCGTTTTTTGCGCTATTTCTGAGTGCTTGCTGTTGGCATAGGTGTATTTATACTCACGATCTAGAGCGACAAAAATATCGCTCATGCTGTCGAGGTTGCGTTCTAACTGCTCTTTTGCTGCTTCTGCTTCTGCCCTCGCCAAGCGCTCTCGTTCTAGAAGTTCCTCCCGCTCTCTTGCTGCATTGACGCGATCGCTGATATCCACCGCCGTACCGAGAATTTGCTCTAGCTGGCCGTCTGAAGTTCTCGAAAACGGAACCTCCCGGACGAAAAAAGTCCGCCACCCTCCATTTTTCCCGTCTCTGAGTCGGTATTCGCGCTCTAAAATTTCCCCCTCCCTTAAAGCCGATATTTGTTCTAGTTTTTCGGGGACTTGGGCGACATCTTCCGGGTGCATAATAGTTGGCAGCAGGGCATCTCCCATTTCTTGGATTTCTTCTTGGGAATAACCCAAAATCTCCGCTGCGGAATGATTGCAATAGACGTTACGCTGTTGCGCGACATCGTAAATATACAGCACGTTGGGAGACGACTCGCTAATTTGCTGGAGCAAGCGCTGGCTTTCGCCCATTGCTATTTCTGCTCGTTTGCGTTCGGTGATGTCGCGGGCGATCGCCAAGACAGACTCTATTTCTCCGTTTTCTCCTTTCTCCGGCACTACCCTAGCAGCATAATATTTAACCCCCGTCGCCGATCTCGCTTCAAACTCGATCGCCCGTTCTTCTCCTCGATCGAAGGCCTCTCGCACCGTCGTCTTCCAGAAGGCAGCTAAGGATTTTGTCGGACACGACTCCTCTATAGTCTTGCCTACAATTTCTTCAGTAGGTTTACCTACTTCCAAAGCAAATTTAGGATTAACGTATAAATACTGAAACTTTTGGTTTACTCGCAAAATGACATCCGGGGCATTTTCTGCCAAAGCCCTAAATTCTCGTTCCCGTTGGGCCAAAGCTTTCTGGGCTTCCTGGCGCTCTCGTACTTCTTCCTCCAGCCGAGCGTTTTGCTCTTTTAGTTCCGTTTCTAAAATCTGGCGATCGCGCAATTCCTTTTCTCTAAGCGCTATTTC
>CALKCV010000277.1 GCA_938083405.1 uncultured Microcoleaceae cyanobacterium
TAAGATTCACGAATTAACAATTCTTAATTGCTAAGAATTTATCTTCCCATTTGGTTCCTTCACGACCCTTCAAATATTCCCCCAAAGAGCCAAAACCCAACTTAGTTAAATGCAACCCAGCCGCTATTTGATGCTTGCAAATAGTCCGGCGATAAATCGTATCGGCACAATTGCAGCCGAATTTATCGACTTCAGTTACCGTTCCTTTAATGCCATTTCTCACCACCGCGCTAATACCAGTTAACTCCACTTCCAGTCCGTCCAAACCAACTCGGTTGTAACGCTCCAAAAATGATTTTATTTCCGAGTAAACGACAAAGTATTTACCCGTTTCGGTCTCCATCGCTACTCCCAAATCGCGAATTTCATAACCGGTAACTTTGCAAAACTTCTGCTGCTTAATTGCCAAAAAAGACTCCAAGCAAGTTAGAAATAGAGCCTTAGATAAAAAAGTGGAGCATCGTCCCTTGGGAGTTGCATAAACTAGCAGGGGAATTTTGCCCGCTCCTATGGCCTCCAGCTTTTCTATTTTAATCTCTTTGGGGACTATGGCCTTAATTTGAGGAAAAAGGTTCCCCTCGGCGCCAAGGGCTTTTTTTTCTTCCCTTGGCGCGATCGCCGCGTGTCTCATAGTGGTAATATCCTATTTATGATGAACTCGATGAGCGGGCGCTGTGGGCCACAACCCAGGCGCCCTTATCTATTACAATTATAATTCATTTTTCGGCAAATGACAACCGCTAGAATGAAATACCAGCAAGCAATTAAGCCCTTACTACAAAAATACTACATCGGCTAATTTCCAGCAAAAATGGACACTACCTTAACTCCCCAAGCTACTCTCATAGGTCAAGACGAGGCCATGTCTATCCTAGAAAAGGCCATCAGCCAATCGGAAGCTGATGGCGTTTTTGTCAGTCTGAGCAATAAGGAATCTTCCCTGACTCGCTATTCGGAAAATCAGATCGGGCAAAATATCAGCAAAACTAAATTTCAAGTGAAGGTTACGAGCTATTTCGGCAAGCGCTGCGCCACCGCAGGAACGACGGAATTAGACTCCGAAGCGATCGCCGCTACCATCCGGCGATCGGAAGAGCTCGCCCGCATCGCCCCAGAAGACCCGGAGTGGGTGCCGTTGCTGGAGGGGCAAACTTACGAAAACCGCACTCCAGCTTTTGACGAACTCACCGCCACTATTTCCCCTCTGGCGCGGGCGGAAATGGTGCGGGGGGTATGCGCTGCCGCTGCCAAAGCGGGAGTCAACGGTTCCGGCACCCTCAGCACTGATGCGACGATCGACGCCATCGCTAATTCTAGCGGGGTGCGGGGATGCGATCGCTACACCAAGGCAGATTTTGGTTTTACCGCCAGAATAGACGACGGTTCTTCCTGGAACCAACGCACGGCCTGGGGCATCGGGCAGTTACCGGTGGAAGAAACTGCCGCAGAAACCATCGATCGCGCTAAAGCCACTCGCAACCCCCGGGAAGTTCTGCCAGGAGTTTACCCGGTAATCTTCAGCAATGCCGCTTTTGCGGATTTATTGATATGGGCGATCTGGAACCTGGATGCCAGGGCGGCAGACGAGGGGCGATCGTTCATGTCGCGGACCGACGAAAACGGCAACCCCACTGGCAACCGCTTGGGGGAACAAATGTTTAGCCCTATAGTGCGGGTGGACCGGAACCCGGGGCATCCTTTATTGCAGTTAGGTCGGTTCTTTCCCAACGGTTTGAGTAGCGATCGCCTCGAAGTAGTTAAAGACGGCATCCCCCAAGCTTTAGCTTACAGTCGCTATTGGGCCGCCAAGCAGGGCAAGCAATCTCAAGGATATATGTATCCCATCGCCATGGAGGGTTCCGACGAAAGTTTGGCAGAACTCGTCGCCAGAACGGAACGAGCAATTTTTGTCAACCGCGCCTGGTACGTTCGTTATGTCAACCCGCGAACTTTGGAAGTAACGGGGATGACGCGGGATGGTACTTTTTTCATTAAAGATGGCAAGATTGCTTATCCGATTAAAAATTTGCGCTTTAACCAGGTTTTGCCGGAGATGTTGGCAGATGTGGATGCCGTTAGCAAGGTCGAACGTTATGGTAATAGCGTCGTGCCAGGAGTCCGGGTGAAGGCGTTTAATTTTAGTAGCGTTACCGATAGCGTTTAACAATTGGGAAAATGTTAATCGTTAATCGTCAATCGTCAATTGTTAATTGTTAATTGTTAATTGTTAATTATTATGAGCGAAGCAAAAAACGTATTGGGAGGACCGCTAGAAGTTTGCTGTACTTCTCCCATGACAGGATTTTACCGCGACGGTTTTTGTCGCACTGGGGGCGGAGATTATGGCTCTCACGTCGTCTGCGCCGTAGTGACCGCAGAATTTCTGGAGTTTACCAAATCGCGGGGTAACGACCTCAGCGCCCCCGCGCCCCAGTTTAGTTTTCCTGGTTTGAAACCGGGCGATCGCTGGTGTTTGTGCGCTTCTCGCTGGCAGGAAGCAGTCGCGGCCGGCGTCGCCCCACCAGTTATCCTCGCCTCCACTCACGCCAGAGCGTTAGAAACGGTCTCTCTGGAAGATTTGAAAAAATACGCTAACTAATTAATAATTAACGATTAACCCATTGTTAATTGTTAATTGTTAATTGTTAATTGTTCAATGCTTTGGTTTTTATTTGCCTTTTTAACGGCTTGTTTTCAATCTATCAGGGATTTATTCTACAAAACAAAACTTAGGGAATTTGACGAATATGTAGTCACCATTAGCATGACGTTTTTTACAGCGGTAAGTTTGAGCTTGCTGTTGTTTTTTTTAGAAATTCCTACTCTGGGAAAGAATTTTTGGCGAGCTTTATTTGCTAGCGGGACTTTAAAC
>CALKCV010000278.1 GCA_938083405.1 uncultured Microcoleaceae cyanobacterium
TTAATAAGGCAGCGGTTTCAAAGTCCCCCGAATTCACGGGGGATTTAGGGGGATCGAATCTTTATTAGTACCTCATAAGACAGAAAATCGTTATAGTTTTTTCTGGAACAGGCAGGATGCCTGTTCTACGTTTATTCTTAACAGGCAGGATGCCTGTTCTACATTTCTACGCCACAGGCAAGATGCCCGTTCTACGTTTATTCTTAACAGGCAGGATGCCTGTTCTACAACCATGTCAAAAACTTTAATTATTACGGGAATGCACCGTTCCGGCACTTCTTTAACTGCTGCTTTTCTGCAATCTCTGGGAGTTAGCCTCGGAGATAATCTTCTCAAAAGCAGTTATGCGAATCCTCAAGGTTATTTTGAAGATGTTGATTTTTTGAGTTTCCAAAGAAGGCTATTATCGAGTTGCTGCCGCCAGGAGGAAATAGGTTTTCCTGATTGGGGCTGGACGGAAAGCGAGTTTTTAGAGAAACGGCAATTTCCCCTCTATCTCGAACCGGCAAAACAGTTAATAATTGCCCGCGAAATTGCTAGGAAAAATCAATCTCAAATCTGGGGTTGGAAAGATCCCAGAACGACTTTGCTATTAGATTTTTGGCGGGGAATTCTACCGGATGCCGGTTACGTTTTCATCTATCGCTATCCGTGGGATGTTGCCGACTCGATTTTGCGGTTGAACGTTCCCTTTTTTCGGGAAAATCCCGATTTTTGTTTGCGAATTTGGCGCTTTTATAATCGGCATTTGCTGGATTTTTATCGAAGATATGGCGATCGCTGTTTGTTAATTAATATCAATACTCTCTGGGAATACCCAGAGATATTTGTGAATTTATTAAGGTCTAAATTCAAACTATCTCTGCCCCAAAACATTAAACAACTTTTTAATTCTATCTATCGGCGGGAATCGATTAA
This sequence comes from uncultured Microcoleaceae cyanobacterium, assembly GCA_938083405.1. Lineage (GTDB taxonomy): Bacteria > Cyanobacteriota > Cyanobacteriia > Cyanobacteriales > Microcoleaceae > CALKCV01. Next base: position 919 of record CALKCV010000278.1, read on the forward strand.
AACTTTATCTTTCGATCGTCCTTTAATTAAACTGCTGGATAATGTCTCATCTTCGAGTTATTTTGAACTGCTGGAAGATTTAGATAAAGTCGCCCATTTGCCGGGTAAGTTTTCGCGGAAATATTTGGAGGAAGATAGGCGATCGCTCGAATATTTAGCCTTGCAACTGCACCAACAATCTCTCCCCCTCCCCCCGACGCCAAATTCTCCAGAGTTTATTAATTTTATCTCTGGTTTGGTAGAGAGATATCAAGCTTTTTCTTCAGATTCCAACGGCGCTTTAGGAAAGCTGCGAGAAGCAAGGCAAGAAATAGCTAATATTTTGCTTTCTCTGCCCGACGATAAGTTAAAAAATGCTTATTTCAGCTATTTAGGAAAAGCTCATAAATTAATTATAAAAAGCGGCATCCGCGACGAACCAATAACCCCGGGGGAATATGGATTTGTCGAAAGATTGGAGGGGCGAGTTGGCAAAGGATTTGACGCGCCGAAAGGGCTGCAATATTTCCTGGGGGCGATGTTGTATCGGCGGGCGGATAAATTGCCAATTAATTTTAATCGCATCGCCGTGCCCCAATGGTTTCTTAAGGAGTTTTTAGAATTTATCTTCTACCTTCCTACTTATTTTCAGGAACTAGGCGAAGCGGAGAGTTACGCGGATTATATGGAGGGATTAGTGGAGCTAATTCATGGCATTATTAGGAAAAATCCCGACTCGCAAATTTGGCAGCATATCGCTAAATGGTTCGCGGATTTAGTTAATTTTATGCCTTTATATTTTACCGAGGGAAATCTCAAAAGCATTTACCAAAAACGGGCCGCAATTTTAGAATATTTGCTGGAAAAAGACGGCTGTCAATTAGATGGGAAATTGCCGGCGCGACCAAGCGAGCGCCATAAAATTCGTTTGGGAATTTTAAAGGTTAATTTGGCTCCAGTTTCCGAGACATTTACAACTATTCCGGTTTTCGAGCATCTCGATCGCGACAAATTTGAGGTAATTCTCTACGTCCTGGAAGTCACCGGGGAAAGCTTAGAGAAATATTGTCAAAGTCGAGTCGATAAATTGGTAAAATTACCGGATAAATTGTCAGCAGGAGTAGAGTTAATTCGGGGGGATAATTTAGATATTTTATTTGTTGGTTCCATAGTTACCAACGCGGCGCAAGAGATTATTTTATTATCGTTGCATCGACTCGGGAGAGTGCAGGTAACTTATTTTGCATCGCCGGCGACTACGGGGATCCGGAATATGGATTATTATATTTCGGGAACTTTGACGGAAGGTTCGGAGTCGCGATCGCATTATTCGGAAGAGTTGGTAAAGATGGAAGGGACCGGTTTTTGTTTCAATTACGAATTGCTGCCCCAAGAGAGTCGAATGGAATTTTTCAGGCAACGGTTAGGGATTTCTGAGGATGCCGTCGTATTTGCTTCTGGGGCGAATATTTCTAAGGTTATCCCGGAGGTGAGGGAGAGTTGGGCAAAAATTATTGCGGCGGTACCCAATGCGGCGTTGGTGTTATATCCGTTTGGTGGCGGTTGGTCGGATAATGGCAGCAAAACTGCTTTTCTTAATAATATGTATGCCAGGTTGGAGAAATACGGGGTCGAACGTCGGAGGTTAATTGTTTTAAACAGTTTGCCGGGCAGGGCGGAAGTGAAAGAAGTATTAAAATTAGCGGACGTGTATTTAGACTCTTATCCCTTTAGCGGGGCAAATTCTCTAGTGGATCCGTTGGAAGTGGGGGTAGCGACGGTAGCGATGGAGGGGAAAAATTTGCGATCGCGCCAGGGGGCGGCGATGTTGCGGGAGTTAGAAATGTTCGATTTAATTGCTGGAGGGGAAGAGAGTTATATCCAGTTGAGCGTTGCTTTGGGAAGCGATCGGCGCTTGCGAGAGGAAAAGGCGCGAGAAATAGGGGAAAGAATGAGGCGATGGGGGCCCAAGTTTCTTGACAGTCGCGCCTACTCCGTCCAAATGGCAGCGATCTTCGAGGAATTTGCTACTTAGTAGGGTGCGCACCGCGCACCAACATAATGATTCAGAGTAGTAGGGTGCGCACCGCGCACCAGCAATGATTCAGAGTAGTAGGGTGCGCACCGCGCACCAAATGATTCAGAGTCCGAATTAGAAATTTTGCCCGGGCAAAGAGCGATCTGAGAATTTTACTCCGACTCTGGAACCCAAGGGGGAATTTGTTCCGCCGGTATGGTGACAACTTTGCCATCTTGCCAAATACTAATAGACTGACCGAGTTTTCGATGTTTTTCTATCGCTTCGGCAATAGCTTTTTTGACACCGCGATCTATCTTTTGGTGTAATTCGGATAATTTTTTCTCTTCAGTCATGGATACCTCCTACGATTTTATTCCAAATTATTTGTCGATCTATTATTAGATTTGGTTGTTGCTCTTTGCTATAAGCTGCCACTAATTGAGGAATCATACCAGAATTATCATAAATATTCCAAGTGTCGCATAGAGGTAAATACAATTCTAGCAAATTAATTAGTCCTCTTTGATAGCGACGCCGAATTACTGGTTCGGGAATGTTATGTCCTCCAGTTTCGACTCGCCCGCGCACCCTGACAATAGCTAATTCTGGACTTGGCAACCAGAAGTACATTAAGTTAATAGCATAACCTTTGTTTTTACAAGTTCTCAGAAATCGAACATAAGAACGAGAAGCAAGGGTTGTTTCAAAAGCAAAATCAGTGCCGGCGTTAGAGAGTTTTTGCAGGCGTTCCACCATTAATCGTCCCGCTTGAATGGCAACCGATTCTGGTTTAAAAGGGGAAATTCCTCTAGCTATTTCATCAGCATTGACATATTCAAAAACATCTAAGAAATTTGGTAGTAATTGCATAGATGTAGTGGTTTTACCAGAACCATTTGCTCCTCCAATAATATAAATGTTGGGCACGTTTTGACTTTAGTTTTTGTTTTCAGTTTAGTCTCATAATAGCACTTGAATCTATTATAGCGCTCAGAGGATGAGGCGATCGGGCCCCAAGTTCCTAGACCGTCGCGCCTACTCCGCCCAAATGGGGGCGATATTCGAGGAATTTGCTACTTAGTAGGGTGCCGAGCGCGCACCAACATAATGATTCAGAGT
>CALKCV010000279.1 GCA_938083405.1 uncultured Microcoleaceae cyanobacterium
GAATGTTTCTACATTCAAAACGAAGCGAAAGTTAGAAATAAATTACAAATAGACTTAACAGTTGACCCGCCACCAGACTTAGCAATTGAAGTCGATTTAACCCATTCATCCATCGATGCCATGTCTGTTTATGCAGAATTAAAAGTGCGCGAAGTTTGGCTTTGGCGCAAAGGCAAACTGACAATTAATCTTCTCAAAGATGGAGGTTATGTGGAGTCTCAAACCAGTCTGGCATTTGGTTCGTTTCCCGTGAAAGAAATAACGCAATTTATGAAGTTTGATTCCGACAAAGGGCATAATGCTAAAATGCGGGAGTTTCGGCAATGGGTAAGAGCTAATCTGCCCCAGTAATTATTAGTAATTAACTATGAATCGCGAGGCTTTAATCGAACTAAAAGGAGTTAGCAAATCCTTTGGCAAAAATGTAGTATTGGATGAAGCAGATTTAACAGTTTATCGAGGAGAAGCTTTAGCAATTATCGGCCCTTCGGGAACGGGTAAATCTACCGTTTTGCGCATCATTGCCGGTTTGCTAGCCCCCGATGCCGGAGAAGTTTATGTCGAAGGACAGCTACGGGAAAGGTGGGGCGATGACGTGGCGGATCCGGTGACTATTGGTATGGTGTTTCAGCAGGCGGCCCTGTTCGACTCCCTAACGGTTGAGGAGAATGTAGGCTTTTTGCTGTACCAACATTCTAAATTGCCTCCCCAAAAAGTTCGAGAATTGGTCGAGGAAAAATTGGAGATGGTCGGGTTGCCTCCTATAGGCGATCGCTACCCGGCAGAGTTATCCGGTGGGATGCGCAAGCGAGTTAGTTTTGCCAGGGCCATTATGACTAATCCCGAAAATCCCAAGGATAACCCTGAAGTTCTTTTATACGACGAACCCACCGCCGGTCTGGACCCGATCGCCTCTACGGTCATCGAAGATTTGGTCCGCCACCTCCAAACAATCGAAGGGGGTTGCAGCACCTATGTGATGATTACTCACCAACACAGTACCATCCGCCGGACTGCAGACAGGATTCTCTTTCTCCACCGAGGCAAGGTTCGCTGGGATGGAAGCGTTGAGGAAATCGACCGGACTGAGAATGCTTTGGTCCAACAGTTTTTTACCGGCAGCATCGAGGGGCCCATTCAAGTCATCGGCTAAAATGGTTAATTAATAATTAATAATTAATAATTAATAATTAATAATTGTCGATGGGGGGAAAGATAATTATTTTGGGGTTAGTTTGATAATTTAACTAACTATAGCAACTCGTAGGGGGGTTATGAAAACTTCGGGGGCAAGAAACCAGGTTTCTTGAAGAAACCTGGTTTCTAAAATATCCCCAACGATTTAGGATTGCTATAGAGTGTTATTGGGTTTTTGGGAGTATAAAACTTAAAAGGAGAAAAAAAATGCGATCGCGTGCAATCAGGGAAGGTTCTTTAGGTCTTTTAATTATTGTAGGATTGGGTTGTTTGGGCGGCTTAATATTATGGCTGCGAGGATTTCAATTTGGAAATAAAAACTTCACAGCCGTAATTGAATTTAATAGCGCGTCTGGCTTGCAAGTAGGAGCTCCAGTTAGATATCGAGGAGTTAGTATCGGTAAAGTAACGGCAATCAAACCGGGACCGAACGGAGTAGATGTCAAAATACAAATGATGCCCGAAGATTTAATAATTCCCCGAAACGTCAATATCGAATCAAACCAATCGGGATTTATCGGCGCCGCTTCGGTAGATTTTACTCCGACTAGCGAAATAGCAACTTCAGCTATTACCGCCAAACCTTTAGACCCTAATTGTCCCGGCGATTTGATAATCTGCGATAACTCTCGCCTCCAAGGAAGACAAGGAGTCACCATGGAAGACTTTATTAAAGTGGGAGTGAAAATGGCAGATGCTTATACCGATCCGGAGTTATTTGAGAGTATTAAATCCGTGGCAGACAATACAGCAGCAGCCTCCCGAGAAGCGACAAAACTTACTCGCGATTTATCGGATTTGACTGTAACGGTTAAGGCAGAATTGCAAGGTATGAGTAGCTATATTAGGGATGATGTGGGCGGTTTGACTCAAACAATGCGGACAGAAATAGGCGGCGTCAGCCAAACTTTGAAAGGAGAAATCGGCGGTTTGAGTCAAACTCTCAAAGGAGAAATCGGCGGTTTGAGTCAAAGTTTAAAAGGAGAAATCGGCGGTTTAACTACTACTTTAGAACGGGAAATAGAGGTAGTATCCGATGAATTAATCAACGTTTCTAATACCACTCAAAGTTCTGCTAAAGAAGTATCCGCAGCAGCGATCGCCTCCGCTAATTCCGTCAAGGAAGCAGCAGATCGAATTACAATTACAGCCAACGAAATCAATTCCCTACTCGACACCAACCGTTCCACTATCGTCGCCACCTTAGACAATATCAGTCAAACAACTCAAGAATTGCGAATAGCAGTGGATAATTTGAGTCCGATAATTAATGAAGTGGAACGGGGAAACTTTCTGGAAAACTTAGAAACAGTCTCCGAAAATGCAGTAGAAGCCTCTAATAGTTTGCGCAATATTTCTCGCCAATTGAACGACCCAAGCAATGTATCTCAACTAAAAGAAACTTTGGAGTCTGCCCAGACTACGCTGCAAAATATGGAGAAAATAACCCAAGACGTAGATGATTTTACAGGAGACCCCTTATTTCGCGATAATTTGAAAAAATTAATTAACGGCTTGGGACAGTTATTTTCTTCTACTCAAGAATTAGAGGCAGAAACCCAAATGGCGAGGAATTTAGAAATATTGTTGGAAAAGATTAATAGCGCAGAAGAAAGTCAATAATTCGTAATAGCTTGCTTGTAGTAATCGCTTTAGCGATTCATCTATATAAATCGCTAAAGCGATTACTACGAACTCCTTAATAAAAACAAAAATAATTGACCGGAGAAAAGAAAATGCCCTCACCATTTCCAGGAATGAATCCTTATCTAGAACATCCCGAATTTTGGCGAGAAGTACATAATCGTTTAATTGTGGCGATCGCCGATGCTCTGGAACCTCAATTAAACCTTAATTACCGAGTTGCTATCGAAAAGCGAATCTATCTTAGCACCTCAGAAAACGTAGTTGGAATTCCCGATGTAGCTGTAATGTCTCGCAAGCCAACAAATAGCCAACCAAATTCTAGCGTCACCCTTCTAACTCGCCTCGAACCGACACCCGTACAATTACCAATACCAGAAACAATAGAAGAGGGGTATTTAGAAATCAGAGAAATGCCAGGAGGGAAAGTAATAACAGTAATAGAAATACTTTCTCCTACTAACAAACGCGCGGGTATGGGACGGGAAACTTACGAAAAAAAGCGATTGGAAATGCTTAGTTATCGCGCTAATTTGGTAGAAATAGACTTACTCAGAAGCGGCAAACCGATGGAAATTTTGGGAGTAACAGAAAAGACAGATTATCGGATTTTAGTGGCGAGGGGCGATCGCCTCCCCAACGCTCAATTATATGCTTTTAACCTCCCCCAACCAATTCCACCAATTTCCATACCTTTAAAACAAAGCGAACCAGAAGCTACAATAGACTTACA
>CALKCV010000280.1 GCA_938083405.1 uncultured Microcoleaceae cyanobacterium
TGCGATTTTCCGGTGTCACCGTGTCACCGTTTCACCGTGTCACCGTGTCCTTTCTACTCAAAAAGAAAAAACTTACCCTTGTAAGGGGGCGGGGGGGGATCGACAGGGGGACGGGATTCAGGATCGACTCAGGAGGAATTCACCGATTCAATAATCGCTATAAATAAACCACCTCAGATAAAATCCGTTCTTTAATTCTGGGTTTTAGTCCGTTTTTCGTAACTAAATCTACCTTCATTTGCAGGCGTTCGCTCAAATAAAACTCTAAATCTACTAATTGAAATAAGCTAGGTGCTTCGGTGTAATCTATTAAGACATCTAAATCGCTATCTTGTCTTTGTTCGCCCCGTACATAAGAACCGAAAATTCCTAATTCGCTGATTTTATATTTTTCTTTAACGACTTGTTTGTTCTGGCTGAGAAGTTGTTTTATTTCCTCTAACGTTTTCATTACTACCCCCAATGCAAATGGTTGACCAATTTTAACATCAGGCAAACAGATAATGAATCGTTGGGTTGCGCGGGGCGCCGAGCCCAACCTACGGCCAGCTACGGCCTCCTGCGGCCAACCATCCGTTAAATCCGTCACGAAATCCGTTGCTAACCAACCAACCACATTCCACCCAACCGTTCGGCCTCCTGCGGCCAGGCATCCGTTAAATCCGTTACCAAATCCGTTGCCAACCAGGCCTCTTGACGCATAGCCCCTTTCATGGTAAACAAAAAAGCGTTTACGCATTCCAGCTTAAAGCGGTCGTGAAAGTTGAAAAAAATCGATCGCCACCTTGACCCACAGGAACTCTATGTAACAATTAGTAACAGTTTTGCCAAAAGCAGTTTTGGCCTAATGGGGCCAAAAACCCTAGAAAACATTACAGAAGTATTAAAGTCCCATAACTTATGGAACCCCTTTATCAATATGCCTGGTTGATTCCAGTCCTGCCCCTATTCGGGGCCATGGTAGTAGGCCTAGGACTAATCTCCTACAACCAACTCACCAACAGCCTGCGGCAGAAAGTCGCAGTCTTCATCGTCTCCCTCCTGGGAGGATCGATGGTAATCTCCTTTGCCATCCTCTGGAGTCAAATCAACGGCCACGAACCCTTCGTCCGTACCATCGAATGGGCCGCAGCCGGTGACTTTAGCCTGAGAATGGGCTACGCCATAGACCATCTCACCGCCCTCATGCTGGCGATCGTCACCACCGTAGCCTTCCTCGTCATGGTCTATACCGACGGCTACATGGCTCACGACTCCGGCTATGTGCGCTTTTACGCTTATTTGAGCCTATTTAGCTCCTCCATGTTGGGCCTCGTACTCTGCCCCAACCTGATCCAGGTTTATATCTTCTGGGAACTGGTGGGCGTGTCTTCGTACCTCCTCATCGGTTTCTGGTACGATCGCAAACCCGCCGCCAATGCCTGTCAAAAAGCCTTCGTCGTCAACCGCGTCGGCGACTTCGGCCTGCTCTTAGGAATCCTGGGCCTCTATTGGTCCACCGGTACCTTTGATTTTGAGGAAATGGGCTTTCGCCTCCACCACCTCGTCGAAGTAGGGGCCCTCAGCGGTACGTTGGCCACCATCTTCGGAATACTCGTCTTCTTAGGTCCCGTAGCCAAATCGGCCCAATTCCCCCTACACACCTGGCTGCCGGACGCGATGGAAGGCCCCACGCCAATCTCCGCCCTCATCCACGCAGCCACCATGGTTGCCGCCGGAGTCTTCCTAGTAGCTAGGATGTACCCGGTCTTCGAGGGACTCCCAATAGTAATGAACATCATCGCCTATACCGGCGCCTTCACTGCCTTCCTGGGAGCAACCATCGCCATTACCCAAAACGACATCAAAAAAGGTCTCGCCTATTCCACCATCTCCCAGCTAGGCTACATGGTCATGGCCATGGGAGTCGGTGCCTACAGCGCCGGACTCTTCCACCTAATGACCCACGCCTACTTCAAAGCCATGCTGTTCCTGTGTTCGGGTTCGGTCATCCACGGCATGGAAGAGGTCGTCGGACACAACCCAGATATCGCCCAAGATATGCGCGTGATGGGCGGTTTGCGCAAATATATGCCCATCACCGCAACCTGCTTTCTCATCGGCACGATCGCCATCTGCGGCATCCCGCCCTTTGCCGGTTTCTGGTCGAAAGACGAAATCCTCGGCAGCGCCTTCGCCGCCAACCCCTTCCTCTGGTTTGTCGGTTGGGTAACTGCTGGCATGACTGCTTTCTATATGTTTCGGATGTATTTCAGCACCTTCGAGGGCGAATTCCGGGGTAACGACGAAGCGATTAAAGAAAAACTGCTGCAAAAATCCAAAGCGCCAGTTTTGGCTTTCGGCCCCGGCGCCATGGATCCTCACGAACTAGAAGGCGGTCACAACCACGATGCCCACCACAGCGAAGAACCCCACGAGTCGCCCTGGACGATGACTATACCGTTAATGGTATTGGCGGTTCCTTCGATGTTAATTGGTTTGTTGGGAACGCCGTTTAACAACCTCTTCGAGAAGTTCATCTATGCCCCAGGGGAATCTTTAGAGTACATCTTGGAAGAACTAGCGGAATTCGACCTCACCGAATTTTTAATTATGGGCGGTAACTCCGTGGGTATTGCTTTAATTGGCATTACCTTCGCTTCCCTAATGTACTTGAGTCGGAAAATCGATCCAGCAGCGATCGCCGACAAGATCCCAACCCTGTACGACTTCTCTCTCAACAAGTGGTATCTCGACGACATCAACGAATTTCTCTTCGTCAAAGGCAGCCGTCGTCTGGCGCGACAAGTCATGGAAGTTGACTTCAAAATCGTCGATGGGGCAGTGAACCTAACCGGGTTTGTTGCGCTGTTGGGCAGCGAAGGTTTGAAATACTTTGAAACCGGTCGCGCCCAATTCTACGCCTTAATTATCTTCGTCGGAGTAATCGGCCTAGTGGTGTTTTCAGGTATCAGTTAGTAATTAATAATTAATAATTAATAATTAATAATTAGTGGATTATTTCTGTTTTAACGGTCAATTACTTTAGAGAAAGCCTCGCAGGAGCGAAGAACTTTTGGTTCTGGCCGGTGGCGAACTACTGAAATTAATTGGGCTAATTGTTAATTGTTAATTGTTAATTATTAATTGCCATTACCCATTACCAATTACCAATATCTATGACAAATTTTCCTTGGCTGACAACCATCATTCTATTTCCCATAGCGGCATCGCTTTTCATTCCGCTGATTCCCGATAAAGACGGCAAAACCGTAAAGTGGTACGCCCTCATTATCGGACTGATCGACTTTGCCGTCATTGTCGCCGCCTTCTGCACCGGCTACGACCTCAATTCTGGGGAACTGCAGCTAGTCGAAAGTTACACCTGGCTGCCTGGAATAGACTTAAGGTGGTCCGTTGGGGCAGACGGTCTCGCCATGCCCCTAATTATCCTCACCGGGTTTATCACTACCCTGGCAATTATGGCAGCTTGGCCGGTGACTTTTAAGCCGAAGCTGTTTTATTTCCTGATGCTGGTAATGTACGGCGGTCAAATTGCCGTGTTCGCCGTCCAGGATATGTTGTTCTTTTTCCTGGTTTGGGAACTGGAGTTAGTGCCGGTTTATCTCATCCTCTCCATCTGGGGCGGGAAAAAGAGATTGTATGCGGCGACGAAGTTTATACTCTACACCGCAGGCGGTTCTCTGTTTATCCTCCTGGCAGGTTTGACCATGGCGTTTTACGGGGATACGGTGACTTTCGACATGAGAGCGATCGCCGCTAAAGACTTCCCCCTCAACCTCCAACTATTATTATATGGAGCATTTTTAATTGCCTACGCCGTCAAGCTGCCAATTTTCCCCTTGCACACCTGGCTGCCAGATGCCCACGGGGAAGCAACGGCACCTGCCCACATGTTGCTGGCAGGCATTCTCTTGAAGATGGGCGGTTATGCCCTATTCCGCATGAACGCCGGAATGCTGCCAGACGCTCACGCCTATTTTGCCCCAGTGTTAGTCATACTGGGAGTTGTAAATATCGTCTATGCGGCCTTGACTTCCTTCGCCCAGAGGAACCTCAAACGCAAGATTGCCTATTCTTCGATTTCTCACATGGGCTTCGTCCTCATCGGTTTGGGTTCCTTTACCTCCTTGGGAGTTAGCGGCGCCATGCTGCAAATGATCTCCCACGGGTTGATCGGGGCGAGTTTGTTCTTCCTGGTGGGATGTACTTACGATCGCACCCATACCCTGCTCTTAGACGAGATGGGCGGTGTCGGTCAAAAGATGAAAAAGGTTTTCGCCATGTGGACTACTTGTTCTATGGCATCTTTGGCCTTGCCAGGCATGAGCGGTTTCGTCGCCGAGGTGATGGTATTTCTCGGCTTCGTTACCAGCGATGCCTACAGTTTCAGTTTTAAATTGTGGGTAACGCTGTTGGCAGCAGTCGGGGTGATTTTGACTCCTATTTATCTGCTGTCGATGTTGCGCGAGATTTTGTACGGTCCCGAAAACAAGGAGTTAGTAGAACACGAGGAGTTAGTGGATGCGGAACCTCGGGAAGTGTTTATTATCGCTTGCCTGTTGATACCAATAATTGGCATGGGTTTGTATCCGAAGATCGTTACTCAAATCTACGATCCAACTACGGTGAAGCTAACCAACACTTTACGCGCTTCGGTGCCGACTTTGGCCCAAACTACTAAGGTGGCACGAGTTTTCGAGTCGAACGAGGTTTTAATAGCTCCGGCTATTAAGTAGTCTTTTTTCAATTAACAATTAACAATTAATAATTAATAATTGTTAATTGTTAATTGCCAAGGAACCAATTGCTAATTCTTAACGATCGATTATTAATTGCCTCTCTCCTCCTCCTCGTTGCCTCTGGTTGCGATATCTTGCCGAGGAACAAAAATTTTACTGACTGGTGTTTGGAGAGGGAAACTCTTGCCCTGGAAACAAAACATACTGTAGAAGTTTTGCTGGCGGAGGCGGGAGCGGAAAATTGCCAGGAAGCGGAGGAATATTTATCGGGGGTTAGGTCGTTAGAATTGAGCGATCGCGACCTTACGGATATTAGTCCCCTGGCTTCTTTAGAAAGTTTAACTGCTCTCGACCTCAGCATTAATAATATCTCAGATATTAACCCCCTGTCGCGGTTAACTAATTTAACGAAACTGGAGGCAGTAGGCAATAATATCGCCGATATTTCTCCTCTGGCATCTTTAACTAATCTTACAGTATTAGACCTCAGCATCAATCAAGTTACGGAGTTAAAGATTGCTCCTTTAATTAATTTAAGCAAACTGACTTTAACTAACACTCAAATAACGGATATTACTCCTATTTCAAATCTGACCCAATTGAAGCAACTGGAACTTAACGCCAATCAAATAAAAGATGTTACTGCGCTTTCTGATTTAACCAATCTCCAGCAACTCAATCTCGGCAGCAATCAAATATTAGATATTACTGCGCTTTCTAATTTAACTAATCTCAAAGAACTCCATTTATCTTGGAATCAAATAACGGATATTAAGCCGCTTTCTAATTTAGTCGAACTCCAAGAATTGTACGTTAGGAATAACGCGATCGCCAACAAAGTTTGCCCTGTAGAACCTCAGTCTATTTGTCAGTTTTAAGAACGATCGCTTTAAATGTTAGAATCGCTAAAGCGATTACTACAAACCCTCGTAGTAATCGCTTTAGCGATTTATTTTAGATATTAATAATTTTAGATAATCCCTTCGATTTTCTCTAACCAACGTCTAAATCCCGGACATTCCCTGCGAAAAGTCTCAAGCCCAATATCAATGGCTGCCAAATTACCGTGTAGGGGCTTTTCGTACTCAGGCATCAAAGTTTTGATTCTTTGAGATGGATGAGTTTGCGGGGAATCATTAATCTCTTCTGGAGAAGAGTAGCGATCGCGAATGTTTTGAAATTCAGTCCCTAAGTCATCCCTCCCGATACTCCTAGCAAATTGCTTGCAGTCGCTAAACAGCAGTGCTTCAAATTCATGCATCATAATATAGGGAATAAACCTTTCTGCGTTGGCAATATCTTGTTGGAGTTCCGCTTCAATATGTTTAGCCTTCTCGGCAAAATTTAAAAATTCCGCTTGGAATCGTCCCGGCCATGCCTTTGTATTGTTTTCTCCTCCTGGCAAAGCATAATAATC
>CALKCV010000281.1 GCA_938083405.1 uncultured Microcoleaceae cyanobacterium
ATAGCAAAGGTACTACGGGCTGTCCCAGATCGATGATTTTTTGATATGCTGGATGGCTCGTTTTTTCAGCCACAAACGAGGAACCACCTGTTTCATCGTACCATTGTGAAGCTAGGGCTTGAAATCTTTCTACAATTGACTGTTCTTTTGAAGGCGAAACAATTTTTATTTTGTTTGGATTATTCTTTAACCATTCCTTGAAATAATTTTTCAGGCGATCGCTTCCCTTTAAAAAATATCGAGCAACATCGTGAAAACTAATCATAATTACCTCCATAATTAATTAATAATTAATAATTAATAATTAATAATTGTCGGACGTTCGTCGGTGCCGAATTACGGTTAAGACAGGCGTCGTCCGCTAGGGAATTTTTGAACAAAAATGATTTGGCACGACTACTTAGAACGGGCCGGAATGCCCGTTCTACAAAGGGTCTAATAATACTTAGAAATATCTTCCTTGCAGTCATCCGCCAAATAAGATAAGGCGCGGAAGCGCAAACCAACTAACTGTTCGTAAAGCGGGTTCAACTTACACATCGCCGGAATATGCGCCACCTTGCGACCGAAAATAACAATATCCCTCTCGAACGGACACTGGGGCGGAACTAATTTACACACCATGTGGGCGACCTTCGGATCGTGAATATCCCACCCGTCTAACCAGTCTTTGACCGGCCCTAAGATTTCGCCGTGATGGTCGGGATGGTCGGGATGGTCGGGATGGAGGACAGAAGTATCAGCTTGCGCTGCAGAAGCGATCGCCTCCTCCATATTTCCTTTTTCTGCCTCCAACTTCGCCTGCTGGAGGTTAGCGCGCAAGGCATCTAAAGCTTCGACCTTCAGACCGAAAGCATTACAAAAATCGTGCAATAACTCGTCTTCGGGTTCCGAATAGACCCCATCTGCCAGGGCTACCATAACTGCAGTTCTCAAAAAGTTCTCAGCCATAGTATCGTCGCCCAGAGCGATCGCTAGCTCTTTTGGAGTAATAGGCTCCAATTTATTTATATCCGTATCCGTCTCCAGTTCGTCGTGACTGAGGGCATCGATTAATTCTTTTTCGCTGTCATCAAAACTTCCATCTGCCCAAGCCAGGGCCAAAAGTCCCCGCAGCCAGGCAGTGCTTTCTTCTTCAGTAAGGGGTGATTTAACAAGCTGACTCATATCGCGATCTCGATTAAACAATTATTTCCATCGTAACTTTAACTTTTGTCAGTTGGAACGTTGGAACGTTGGAACGTTGGAACGTTGATAAGCGACCCCATTAACCACTGACTATTAACTACTAACCCCCAAGTAGGCTAAACTGGAGGGCCGAACCGTTCTATAAGGATGTTGAAGTGACCCCACAAGAGTTTGGTTTATTGCTCGTATCCATCGCCGCCAGCGTTGCGGGACAGTTTTTTCTTCGCGCCGGGGCCTTAAAACTCGGTCAAGTCAATACCTCCAACTGGCTCAGTCATATTCTCAATATCATCACCATCCCAGAACTGTTGGCAGGTTTGACGGCCTACGGCATGGGGGCGATCGCTTATATCCTGCTGCTGACTCGGGTTAAACTCAGCGTGGCAGCTCCTTCGGTGGCCTTAGTTTATGTTTTTTCTGTATTAATTGGTTATTTCGTCTTCCGCGAAACCGTTCCTCTGAGGCGAATCTTCGGTTTGGCCTTAATTATCTGCGGCGTTATTTTTGTTGTCTGGAAAGAATAATTAATAATTAATAATTAATAATTAACAATTAACAATTAACAATTAAACGGATATAGCAATCCGTAGATCGTTGGCGATATTGAAGACAAACCCGGTTTATCGAAGCAATACCAACGCCTGCATCGAGATTTAAGAAACCCGGTTTCTTTAAGAAACCGGGTTTCTGGCAGGGGAGGAACGCCCTAAAACTTGTAGGTATTTTTATTTTTGCGAGGGTATTGTTGAAGAAACCGCGCCTTCTTGCCTCATCATTTTTCATAACCCATTTAGGATGGCTAGAACAGGCAAGATGCCTGTTCTACGTTCGTTCCTAACAATTAGCTAAGTCCTGCGGCACAAAATCCATCTTAATTCCATTGGGGGCAGTCCGTCGGCGATGGGGAAGACATCGCGGCCCGTCGCCCAGCTTTGAAACCAACTGGTCGGCGGCCAGGCTTCTGGGGGTAAATGCTGGCGTTCGTACTCGATCGCCGACTCGTTAGAAATAATAGTCAGGGGCAACTCCTCCATTGCCCCTACCAACTCTTTGCCTTCAAAAATAGTGGACCAAGCTTGTTCTGCCATCTGCCTGACCAAGGCATCGGGTTCGTATCCCTCAGCACTCAAAAAAATATTAAACAAAAGCAGACCGCCAGTAGCGAGATAATCGCACATTTTCGCTAAAAACAGTCGCAGTTGGTCCGTCGAACGAAAATGAGATGTAACCTCAGTAGCGATCGCCACTTGATAATAAGCCGGTCGCATCCTCACCAAAGGATCCAGAATATCTCCCTCCATAACCTCCAGAGGCAAACCAGGCTCGGCGGCAGCTTGCAACTTCTCCACAAAAACTGGGGCCAACTCCAATACATCTACCTTATGGCCTTTTCTTGCCAGAGGTAAAGCGTTTCGACCGGTTCCACCCCCCACGTCCAGAACCCGCAATTTGCCCCGGGGAGCCAACTCGGCAGCGATCGCCATCACCTTAGCATCGGGATGAGAGCCAAAGAGGGGAGATTTTCTCGTATCCAGCCAAGACTGATAATGCTCTCCCACCGTGGGAGAGCGAATAGCAAATTTACAAGCCATACCAGTTTTTGGCGGCTTCACCGACTCGTACTGTACGACCAAAACGGAAGTAGGAGAAACCCCAAATCCCTCTTCCAGCTTACTTTCCACCATACCCCGCAGTTGGGATTTTCGCTCCTCTGGCATGGGCCTGCCGAGAGCCGCGAACAGCCTTTCTATTAATTTCATGTAATAGTCCAGCATACCGGGGATACAGGGCACCAGCAACTCCCCCCTAGCCCCCATACAGCTATTGAGCTTATATAACATCGCTCTCTGGAGGACAGCCGGGGAAGTCACCAGTGGCAGTGGTTCGCGGACGGCGAAGGTATCTTTATTCATAGAACCGGTATCTTCTTGCTGGACCTCGATCGCTCGATCGCCTCTCTAGTGGGTGCATCGGGGGAATGTAATTTTCTAATGGCGTCTTTTTACAAATACGAGATGCACCAGCTCTAGTTGCTACCCGTAAATATCACTTCTGGAAATTTGCCCTGTGCTTCTGGCATTGGGCGGCGTCTGCCTTCCTCTTGCCAGTAGTTAATTATTTCTGTAGCTTTATTGAGCAACTCGATCCGATCTACTTCTGAGATCCAATGTTTTAACTCCATTTCATTTTTTAGCTCTTCCCAGGCATCGTTGCGGGGCCAGAAGAAGTAACGAGTCAAAGGACTGCTACCTTTACCTACGGCTTGGTCAACGGCCAGAGCTACGTTATCTTCTAACCAGAGAACTTTGAGAATAAACTTAGACAATTACACCTCCGGGACAGAAACCCATTTTTAATTACAAATTTTTTACGACATACGATTCTATCACAGGAAAGGGAGGCCAGACAAATCTGGCTCTATTCCAATTTCAGGAATTTCTCCAAACCATTCGCCACCGCAGGAGGCCAGCGACGAATATTACTTACCCATTCTATGTCTTTATATCGAGAATCTAGTCCTAATGCTGCTACCCAATTACTTTCTGCTTCTCCTTGTTTTCCTTCTTCCCACAAACAAGCGGTTAGGGCTGCCCGCATATCGGCAAAATTGGGATATTTACGGACTAGGTCTTTCATCGTCTTAATTGCTTCTTCCGTTTGACCTTTTTGATATAAAGCTAAAGCGTAATTTCCCCTAGCAAAGGCATAGTTTGGAGCTAATTCAAAGGCTTTTTGATAATCGGCGATCGCTTCCGACCATTCCCCTTTACCCGCTTCGGCATTTCCTCTATTGTTATAAGCGAGGGGGTCTTCTGGGTCTAGTTCTAATACTCGGTTATAATCGGCGATCGCCTCAGACCACTCCTCCAATCTTTCGTAAACTATGCCTCTATTTAAGTACGGATCCGGGGCGTAGGGAGCTAGCTCGATCGCTTTTTCGTAATCGCTCAAAGCCGATTCTAATTGATTCTGGCTGACTCTAATATTACCTCGATTGCTCCAAAGGGCGGCATTGTCTGGCAGCCTTTCTATTAGCTGACTCCATAACTCTTCCGCCGCGACAAAATCTCCTTGATTACTTGTAGTTAATGCTTCATCAAAAATCCCTTGCAATTCTTGTAATTCTGCTTCCGTTAACTTACTTGGATTAGTATCTGCCAGTACGGATGTTGAATTGCTAAATAATACGAGCGAAATTAGAGCGATCGCTACTAATAAATTCGTTAAAAAACGACCTATTTTGATTTTACTTTCTTGTTTTTTTAACATCATCTTTTTCATAAACCGTAGAACAGGCGTCTCGCCTGTTTCATATTTTTTTCTTCAGCTTGCCCGTTCTATTTTTTTCCTCAGCTTGCCAGAGCCATTATTTTCTCTTCAACAAGAAAAACAGCCTCCATAAATATTAGTTATAATTACTTATGGAAACTCGAAAACGGGTCTATTAAGTTTGACGATAAAGCTAAAAATCTAACGAATAAAAATGTCCTATCTGACAATCTCAACCGTTAGAGTTAATACCAGAGGTTGAATTATTGTCACATCAGACCCTAACACATAATCGGATATTAGTCAATAATAGAAATA
>CALKCV010000282.1 GCA_938083405.1 uncultured Microcoleaceae cyanobacterium
GCCCAGAAACCCGGTTTTTTCAAAAAACCGGGTTTCTTAATTCCGAGAAACCCGGTTTTTTGATATAGGAATCCTAAATCATTGGCGATATCTGAGAAACAGGGTTTTTTGAAAAAAGCCTGTTTCCGGTCTACAATAGTATGGCTGCCCCTGCACGAATTGCTATATTTTTAGCTTAATTTTACCTCATCTTCAGAATAATCAGCACCTTCTAACATTAAAGCAGTAATAGCCCCATAAGCTTCTACCCAAGCTTGTTTAACTTCAGCAGTCCAATCTGCTTTTAAATATTGCTCGAAAGTAGTTAAAAGGGCGTTGCCAACTAAAGGATAATGTTCGGGCAAAGTCCCATATTTAACGTGACGGGCTCCCAATCCTTTTAAGGTTTCTTGTAGCTTGTGTGGGTCGCGCAGATTATCTACTACTAATACCAAAGCAGCAACTAACATTTGCTGTTGTTTTTTCATGTCGGTATTAGCAAATAAAGGTTTTGCTTCTGGGTAGGCGGTAAAGAGGTTGTCGTAGAAACTCGCTGCAAATTCGGCGGCATTTGGTTTCACTCGTCCAAAGCTTTGTTCGAGTAGTTCGACTTGTAAAGACATGATTAGATCGCCTCTCAAATAGGATATTGCTCGATAATACCATAAAGATCTAGTGACTGTTCGTAGCGATCGCTTTGATTCGATTCATCTCACTAAATGGGTGCATCTCAATTTTGAATAAAACCAAAAGTTTAACGCTTTTAGGCAACAGGCTCATAGTGCTAAAAGAGCTTTTCTGTTGTCAAAAAGTATTTTTACAAATATGGGATGCTCCCTCACTAAATCGCTCTTGGCGATCGCTACGAAACATTTTAAGTACCCGTGCAAAATTAATTACATATCCAAACAGGCAAGATGCCTGTTCGGAAGGGGAAATCAGGAATAATTTTATGTAAATATTTTTGCCTACCTACTTAATCGCGAAGAGCGATCGCTACGAAACATTTTAATCGCGAAGAGCGATCGCTACGAACGAACTTTTATTCAGTTATTACTAATCAACCTCACGGTTTCTCCAAAAGGAAAATGTTCCTGACCCAAACCGCCGGGGGTAACTACCCATAACACGGGTAGCGCTGGAGGTTCGTTGGGAAAATTTCCGTAGCCGTCGGTGAGATAAACGCAAACTCCCGTACTTTGCCAATCCCAATTTTCCCTAACTTTCTCAAAAAAAGGAACGAAGGAAGTACCCCCACCGCCTACGGGTCGGGGGATTTCTGCCTTGGCGCTAAGAGAATAGGGACCGTAAACTTCGGCATCGGCGTAATATAACTGACATCGCAAGTGGGGGTAAGAATTGAGGATGCCGGTGACTTCGCCCAGGAATAGGCGCATTTGCTCGTCGCCGATAGAACCGCTGGTGTCGATGGCGACAAATACTTGCACGGACTCTCCTTCGAGACTTTCTAAATACAAACCCCGACCGATAAAGCGGCGATCGAATCCCATAAAATCGCTCGGGGTCTTGACTAAATACCGCCAGAGATAGGAACGCCAGTCCAGTTGCGCCTCGGTAAGCGCCCCCAATTCCCGATCCATGCCGGCGGGGATGCTGCCTTGACTCTTGCTAGATTTGGCAATAACGATCGCCTGCTGCATCGCCGCCCGCCAGTGGGCTTCGATCGCTGCTTTCTCGCTTCTGCTCAAACTCCCCCCATCCTGAAGAGACTCGCCGCCACTGCCATAGACTGCATCGCCGGGGGGACCATCTAATAAATCTAAGAGAGAGATGGAGTAATAAGTTGTCTTTGGTAGGAGAATTTCGTAAATTTCCTCCGCGCTCAAATGTTCTAACTCGGGGTCGCGGACTCCTCCTGGGGGCAGTTCAAAGGCTCCAAAGGAGGCGATCGCTCCGTTGACGACGATATCGGCGGCAACGTTCCACAACATGGGTTCGCGCTGCCCCCGCCTGGTGGGATGGAGAAGGGCGGCGTGCAAAACTTCGTGGAGGAGGAGGCCGGTGAGTTGGTTTTCTGGCAGATTTCTGACAAAATCGGCATTGAGAAATATATCTTTGCCGTCGGTTCCTGCGGTTGTCAGGATTTCGGAACAGTGGAAATTGGTAAATAAAGCTAATGTGGCGAAAAAAGGAGACTCTTTTCGCAGTCGCAATACGGATTTGCTAACCAAGCGTTCGATATCTGGTGGTAATTTCATAGACCGATCAATTCCCGCACTTCTGCTATAGATTTGCTAAGTTTTTTGTCTTTTTGCGCCATTGTTGCTAAAGCGCCTATTTTGTTGATGGCACGCATTTGCCTGCAAATATCTACTACAAATAACTGGACCCACTCCGGCGTTGCGACTTTACTGAGCCAACTGAAGCCGTTGCAACCTTGGTTGGCGTCTCGGGCGCGGACTGCCAGACCGACGGTGGTAGCGTAGCGGACGGAGGGTTCGGAGGGAAAGGGGATTTTTTCGCCTTCTCCTGCGAGGATCTTCTCCAGTTGGGGCAGGCTTTTGTAAACTGCGAGATAGGCTTGAAATTCGGCGGTGGTTTCTTCGCCGATGGCTGGTTGAACTTCTAAGGCTGCGGAGTGGAGTTGGCTTGCCATTTCCCAGGAACGGGGGGACGGCCATGCGGGTTGTTGGGGGTCGAGTTTGTGGAGGAGGGTGGGGCGGTAGGAGAGGAAGGCGACGATCTGTTCGTGGAGTTGGGAGGCGATCGCGTATTCTTTGAAGCTGTCGAAGTCTGGTTCGACTTTCAGATGGAGAAAGCGGTTGGCGAGGGGGGTTGGCATATCGAAGACTGCGGCCCTGTCTTCTTTGCGGTTGCCGGCCGCCCAGACGAACCAGTTTGGCGGTACCGTGTAATTTCCTACTTTGCGATCGAGTATTAGTTGTTGCGCCATGCCTTGCATTGCTGGCGGTGCCATGTTGAGTTCGTCGAGAAAGAGGATGCCTTTGCCTTCTGTCGGCAAAAATTCTGGCGGATACCATTTGGAGATGCCGTTTTCGGCTACCGGCAAGCCTCGCAGGTCGGTGGGGGCGAGTTGGGAGAGGCGCACGTCGATGAAGCGGATTTTTTGCTGTCGGGCGATTTGGGCGACGATGCTGGATTTGCCTATGCCGGGCGGCCCCCAAATCATGGTGCTGATTTGCAGTTTTTTGCTGACTAGGTTGTTGAGGTAGTTTTTTAGTTCTGTTGGTGTCATGGGGAATTAATAATTAATAATTAATAATTAACAATTAACAATTGGGGTTCTCTCAATTTTGAGGCGAACCAATGAATTACTTATTTTTGTTAGCCTCTCGCCTGTTATCCCCTTCCGAACAGGCTTCTCGCCTGTTAGCTGCAAAAACAGTCTCTTTACCAGTATTAGATGCAGCTAACCATCGATAATTATATACGAATTTGATTTCTGTCATGTAACAAAAAAACATTATTTCTTCAGCAACCCCAAACCTCTAATTATTAATTATTAATTATTAATTATTAATTATTTA
>CALKCV010000283.1 GCA_938083405.1 uncultured Microcoleaceae cyanobacterium
AAATTGGAAGAATTAGTTAAATTCCTAGCTGATTAATTATTAATTATTAATTATTAATTATTAATTATTAATTGCTAACTTAGCTGCCCCGAGCCCTTAATTCCACGACATTTTCCTTGATTGTCATGTCGTAAGTCCCAAAAAAGTCTTGCCCTAAAAGTCCGATAGGTAGCCCGGAAGGAGCTATGCCCACTTGTACCTGGCTTACTGTTAAACCACCGGCAGAAATAGTACCAACCATACCAAAGCCTATTTCCACTTCTCTGCCGTCGGCAACCTGGGTAATGCCAGTTTGGGCGGGTATAACGTTGAGACCCTCTGCCATTTGTTGAGTAATTAAAGTGCCGCTAGCTCCAGTATCTAAAATCATTTCGTAGGTTTTAGCGTCGTTAAAGGTGACATCTACGATAGGAAGATTGCCGCGACGACCTTTAATCGGGATAATATATGCTCCAGCAGCAGCCTCCGCACCGTCTGGTAAAGGGGACAATTCTTCGGGAAACAAACCACAAACAGATTGGGTTAAATTCATTAAATTGCCAGATTTGTCTCGCATGAAGCAGTCAGGCTGTTCTTGGGCGATCGCTCTTGTTGTTATCAGCGCCCCCAAACCGCTAATAGAGATAAGCGCGGCTACCATAGCCCAGGAGACAGACAAGGCTTTTTTTTTCAGGGGCGATCGGCTCTGGATAAATAAGGAGGTGAAATTACTCATAATTTTTTATTCTTTTGTTTAATTTTTTTGGTTTGCTGTAGTATTTAAAGTTTAACTTAACAGTTAGATTAGTTCGCTAATAATAGTTATTGATGAGGTATGAAAATGAAAAATAATGCCCCTCGGGCTTTGCTGGTTCTTGCCGATGGCACTTCTTATGAAGGCTTCTCCTTTGGTGGGTCGGGAACTTTGATGGGAGAAGTAGTTTTTAATACTGGCATGACCGGCTATCAAGAAGTCTTGACCGATCCGAGTTATTGCGGTCAGATCGTTACCTTCACCTATCCAGAATTGGGCAATACCGGCGTCAATGCCGAGGATGAAGAATCCTCAAAACCCCAAGTCATGGGGGCGATCGCTCGCAATATCTGCAGGCGTCCGAGCAACTGGCGTTCCACCCAGTCCTTGCCAGATTATCTCAAAGAACACAACATTCCGGGAATTTACGGAATAGACACCCGCGCCCTTACCCGCAAAATCCGCACGATGGGAGCTATTAATGGAGCAATTTCTACAGAAATCCTCGACCCTGTAGAATTATTAGATCGAGTGCAGAAAGCTCCGAGCATGGCAGGATTGAATCTAGTGCGACAAGTAACGACCAAAGAAATTTATGAGTGGTCCGAACCTACCGATGCCGCTTGGGAGTTTAACCCTTCCGTTGGAGAAAACAAACAACAATTTACGGTAGTGGCCATAGATTTTGGCGTCAAACGCAATATTCTGCGGCGTTTGGCTAGTTACGGTTGCCGAGTAATAGTCGTTCCCGCCAATACCCCCCCAGAGGAAATCCTAAAATACAACCCCGACGGCATTTTCCTCTCTAACGGTCCTGGAGATCCCTCTGCAGTTACCGAAGGTATCGAGACTACTAAGCAATTGCTCCAGTCTTCTAAACCCGTATTTGGTATTTGCATGGGCCACCAAATTATGGGTCTTTCTTTAGGGGCAGAGACCTTTAAATTAAAATTTGGCCATCGCGGTTTAAATCAACCAGCAGGCTTGCAACAACAGGTAGAGATTACCAGCCAAAACCACGGCTTTGCTATTGATGCCGATTCTTTAGCCTCCGAAGTAGAAATTACTCACCTCAACCTCAACGACCGAACGGTAGCAGGTTTGCGACATAAGTCTTTGCCTTTCTTTTCGGTACAGTACCACCCCGAGGCTAGTCCTGGCCCTCACGATGCCGATTATTTGTTCGAACGTTTTGTCAGCACCATGGCAGGACTAGACAAAAAAAACACAAAAGAGTAAAATAGAACATTAACTTAAACTCGCAAAACGAAGAAGAGGAGGGCGCCATTCCTGAGTCGAAAAAATTAAACTTAACCGTTAGCCTCAGAGGAACTCGCGAAATCGCGGAAAACTATCAATTATTCCGTCTGACTGGGTTGTTAGACGCATTTTCCGAAGCTACCTTTAGGAAGGTTCTGAGTAACTGCGTCGATACCGGGCCCAAAAACTTGATTTTAGACTTATCTCAGATAGACTTTGTAGATAGCTCTGGATTGGGTGCTTTGGTGCAATTAGTCAAGAAAGCCCAAAGCGCAGAAGGAACTTTACAAATAGTTTCAAATCCCCGAGTCACTCAAACCGTCAAATTGGTTCGTTTAGAGAAGTTTTTGTCCTTGCAGCAGTCGGTGGATGTTGCGATAGAAAATATTAAAAATTCGTGAGTGCCACTCAGGCTATTACAAAAATGCAGCTACGATCGAGGCAGAAGGGGCCAAGACTCATTTCCGATCTCTAGTTACTTCTGCCGCGCTGCATTAAATCGATCGTTCCATCCGGTAGAAGCAATCTCCCGTCGTGCAGCTAAAAAGCTAGACGGGAGAAGCTTAAACCGAGATAGCATAACCTTTGAAGCTTTCCTAAAAATTGGCTGCTTTTTGTTGGTAGAACGCTTCCGAATGCCTGTTATCGGAAAGGTTGTTATTAGGCAGAAATAGTCTATTTGCCAAGATTCAATGCACGGCTGAAGCCTTTAATTATTTTGTTATTTGATGTTAGGAAAAAACCGCGAATAGAACAATTTAAAGAAAAAAAAATGCTAAGAAATTATAGAGTGACAGGTAAGGCAAAAAATGGCAGACCTAAGAAGTTGGAAACAGCTTAAGCCTGTCATGGTATCGCCAGAGGAAATTAAGAGAATATCCCCAGCATCTTGGGCTTATGTAGGAGATGCAGTTTACGAGCTGTATGTCCGTAGTTTTTATTTGACACCTCCTAAGCGATCGCAAGCTTACCACCAGCTTGTAGTGGGGGAAGTAAGAGCAGAAAGTCAAGCCAGGCATTTAAAAACTTTAGAGCCTTACCTGACCGACGAAGAGTTAGAAATATTGAGGCGCGGACGCAATGCAGCCAACGGAAAACCCAAACGACTGGCTCCACAAATATACCAACAAGCAACTAGCTTAGAAACTTTAATTGGATATTTATATTTGACAGATTTTACGCGCTTAACCGAGCTATTGGATCGTTTAAATTTGCCCGAATAAAACAGCGTTCTAACGTAATCGCGAAGAGCGATTAC
>CALKCV010000284.1 GCA_938083405.1 uncultured Microcoleaceae cyanobacterium
AACCCCAAACCAGTTCCTTGACCGATAGGTTTGGTGGTAAAAAAGGGGTCGAAGAGTTTGGCTTGGGTTTCTTGGCTAATTCCCGGTCCGTTGTCAGCGATCCGTATAGCGATGTTCTCGCCGGCAACTTGCGTCTGAATGCGAATCGTACTGGGTTCTTCCTGCATTTGGCTGCTGCTTCTGTGGCGATCGCGCTCCTCCAACGCATCAATGGCATTGCTTATAATATTCATAAAAACCTGATTTAGTTGTCCTGCATAACATTCAATGAGGGGCAATTCTGCATATTCTTTAATAAGAATAATTTCCGGCCGCCAATCTTGCGCCCGCAAGCGAGAAAGCAGAATTGTCAGCGTACTATCTATGCCTTCGTGCAAATTCACCTCTTTAATTTCTGCTTCGTCCAGGCGGGAGAAAGTCCGCAGAGATTTGACTATTTCCTTGATGCGATCGGTCCCTACTTCCATAGATTTAAAAAGTTTCTGCAAATCTTCTTTGAGAAACTCTAACTCGATCGCTTCTATTTCCTCCTCGATTTCCGGGTGAGGTAGGGGATAGTGACGTTCGTAGAGTTCCAGCAAGCCCATCAAATTCTGCATATATTCTTTCGCATAAGTGATATTCCCGTGAATGAAACTGACGGGGTTGTTGATCTCGTGGGCAACTCCGGCGACCATTTGCCCCAAGCTAGACATTTTTTCGCTTTGGATGAGTTGGGTTTGGGTGCGTTTGAATTTAGTTAAAAGTTCTTCTAGTTCCTTGGCACGGGCTTGACTTTGGGCGAGAATATCCGCTTGGTTGAGAGCGATCGCCAATTGAGCTACAACCGCAGAAAGGAACTCCACTTCATCATCGCTCCAAGGCCGTACCTCTCGATTGTGGATGCAAGCAATAATGCCGTAGCCCCCCCCAGTATTATTCCAAAGCGGGAGAACCAGCATGGAGCGATTGCCCAAAGCGCGAACAAAATCACGGATTTCAGGCTTTTCAATTTCAGCGACATCATCGATCCGCAAAGTTTCCCGGCCCAGCAGAACTTCAGATAGAGGCCCAAAAGCGGTAACGGAATGTCGTCCGATAAAACTCGGTAAACGATCGGCCTGCACTTCCGCGACCACATCCCAGTAAGCTTCCTCCCCTTCTTCGACGTACCAAGCAAAATGACAGCGATCTACCTTGAGGAAAGTCTGAATTTCTCGCACCGTGGTATTGAGAATGCGATCTAGATCGAGGGAAGTGCGAATGCGATCGGCTATTCGATTGAGCAGTTGCTCGCGCTCTGCTTGTTGGCGAATGCGGTCTGTCGATTCCATCAAAGCTATTTCTGCGTTTTTGCGCCGAGTATCGTTTAATACCGACCCCATCAACCCGATCGCTTCTCCCTTATCGTCGCGCCAAATTCCTCCGCTCCCCCGAACCCAGCAAACTTCTCCAGTGGGAAAAAGGAGTCGGTGTTCGGTGTTGTATTCTTCTTCGGTTTCGAGAGTTCGATGGATGGTTTGCAGAAACATCTCCCGGTCTTCTGGATGGATTAAAGATATGTAACCCTCAAACGAACCCCCAAAAGCCCCCGGTTCCAAACCGACAATCCCTTCTACTCCGTCGGACCAAATCACCTCATTGGTATGGCGATTCCAGTTCCAACAGCCCATTTTCGCAGCTTCGAGGGTCATTTGCAGGAGCTTATCTTTCTCCAGTAAAGCTCGTTCGACCAGCATTCGTTCGATTTCCGCCCCCGCCCGCGCTGCAAAAATCTCTAAAATCGAGGATTGTATCTTCAAGTCCCCATCCATGGGATCCGTGTCTATAACCGCAATTAAACCCAATAAATTGCCACGGGAGTCGGTAATGGGAATGCCGAGATAGCTTTCTGCTTCTAGTACCCCGAGGTCGCGGTCTTCTGGAAAGATAGATTGGACGGCACGAGGATAAGAACAGAGATTGTTCCCAGCTAAAACGTTTTCGCAGGGAGTTCCTGCCAGAGCGTATTCAAAGTTTTCCCCAAAGTCTTCTCCCGCCCAGAAAGCCAGACTATGCACGACTTCGTTCTTGACTTCGGCAATGAGGGCAAAACGAACCTCTAGGGCTAAAGCAAGGGATTGCACGCAGGCGCGGAAGAAGCCAATTCCCGTTTGGGAGGCGGTTCCTTCGACAATGGAACGGAGGGCACGTTCTTGCCGCCTGCGATCGCTAATGTCGCGATCGACCCCCCGATAGCCCTGCAAATTCCCGAACGCATCAAAAATAGGAACGCCGCTGCTTTCCAGGATGACTCTATGACCGTCTTTATGCAGGTTAATGTTTTCAACTTGTTCGAGCGCTTCTCCTTTTGCCACTTTTTCGGCAAAAAGCTCGCCGACTTTTTCGGCTTCTTCTGGGGGCATCAGAGCGAAGGGGGTTTTGCCGACGATTTCTGCCGCGGTGTAGCCTAAAATTGTCTCTACTTGGGGACTGACGTAGGTAAAAATGCCGTCGCCATCGCACTCCCAAATCCAATCGCCCTGGGTTTCCACCAAGCCCCGAAACCGCTCTTCGCTCTGGCGCAAACTTTCTTCGGCGGCTTTGCGAGCGCTTATATCGATAACCATGCCATCCCAAACAATTGCACCGTCTTCCTCTCGTTCGGGCTTAGAAATGACTTGCACCCATTTTAATACTCCGCTTGGGGTGACGATGCGGTATTCGTGCTGAAATCTAGTAAGCGACCGCGCAGATTCTTGAATCGCTAGGTTTAAGGAGTCGCGGTCGCGATCGTTTACTAGCTCCAAGCTTTGTATAAAGTTAGCAGGCTCGAGCTCGTAAAGGTCGCGGCTTCCCTCCGAAACGTAAGGAAAGGATTGCGTTCCGTCGGCATCGACGCGAAATTGAAAAATTAATCCCGGAAGGTTATCTGTCAATCTTTGCAAGCGGGCTTCGGTGGCACTGAGTTTTTCGGTGTTTTCTTTGATTCTTTCTTCGAGTTCCTTATTTAATTGTTGCAGGACTTCTCCGGCTTTAACCCCTTCGGTAACATCGATAAAACTCCCCAAAATTCCAATGACTTTTCCAGACTCGTCGTGCAAGGGAATTTTATTCGTTTCCAGCCAGCGATCGCTACCATCTGCTTGTCGTTGCGTTTCGATAATTTTCAATTCCGGGGTGTCAGACTCCATTACCCGGCGATCGCATTCCCGATACCATTCTGCTTCTTCTGGTTTCCAAGGCAAGTCGCGATCGGTTTTGCCAATAATGTCTGAAGGAGAATCTAAGCCTGCCAGCCTAGCAAAATGTCGATTGCAACCGAGATAAACGGAATTGATATCTTTCCAGAATAAAGCTTCAGCAAGATTATCGATCGCCAAGCGCCAAAATTGTTCTGACTCAGAAAGTCGAACCGGAAAATCTTTGAAGGCTTCTTTTGCCCTCTGGAGTTCCCGCGCGCTTTGCTGGCAAGATTGTTTGCATTCTGCCAACTGCTTTTGTAAAAGTCGATTGCTTTCCTCAAGTTCGGCAATTCTTCCTTGGTAATTTTTGACTTTTTTTGACATGGTTTTAGTGCTAGATATTTGAAATTAAAATTAGATATTTATGGGAATAGTTAGATGCAGTTTTTATTATTTTTAAAACTTATTAAAAACTGATAATAATGGCTATTTATTAAGTAATAAAGCTAAATAATTTTAGAGTTTTTGCAAAGGAATGCTTGGCTTTTAACATAACACAATTGTTGCTCGATAGCTCTGCGCCGAGAGCGTTGTAAGTTCGAGATGACGAGGCAGAAGAGATTGCTTGTTGAAGTTGCACTGATGATGTCGCAGAATTTTCAGACGGGACTCGTTGGCGATCGCTCGCGCCCCAGTCGCCATAGACGAGGGTACGACTTCGAGGGTGGAAGAAGTTGATTTCAAGATTACCAGCTAAGTCGAGCATTACTACCGCTTCGGCATAACCTCAAGCAGGAGGCAGTTTATTTTTTCGTCTATTATAGGGAAAATGGACTCAAAAGGACAATTGCCACTATCGTCTATTGAATTACAAGCTTGATTATTGAGAATGAAGTCAATAAGCAGTGTCGTATGTAATTATACTCATTATTTTTTCTTTCTTAGAAGGTAAAGCTTTGAGGGATTAATCTGGTATGCTACATTTTGTAGTTGTAAAAAATTAGATAACGATGAATTTTTTTGAGTATCCTCAAATAGAAAAATACCTGAAGGAAATAAGCGATTTCGTTAATTTGTTTGATTGCATTTGAGGATTTTTGCAAAATTTACTGCCAGAGGGAATGGCTCGTGCAAATAGCTGTGGATTTTGTAAGCAACTAAAATTAGATTGCTGTAAAACTTTTTTTAACTACTAATAAAAAGCGCTCGAAACAATGAAAATAGCAATGCTAACATTAGGATCGAGGGGCGATGTTGAACCTTATGCCGTACTGGGTCAAGCACTGGCAAAACGAGGGCATGATGTTACTTTATCGACTACTAAACCCTTTGAAGATTTAGTGAAAACTTATGGCATTAACTTTAAACCGATAGATGCCGATTACCAAAAACTTCTCCAGTCGGAAGAAGGGAAAAAATTACTAAAAGCTAATCCACTCGCCATCCAAAGAAATCTCGATAAGTGGATTTATCCT
This sequence comes from uncultured Microcoleaceae cyanobacterium, assembly GCA_938083405.1. GTDB lineage: Bacteria > Cyanobacteriota > Cyanobacteriia > Cyanobacteriales > Microcoleaceae > CALKCV01. Next base: position 4,619 of record CALKCV010000284.1, read on the forward strand.
CTGGTCGAACATTCTTTATCGGAGTTTTACGAACTTGCATCGGTTAGCGATCGCGTACTTTATCACCCGAAAACTTTAGCCCAGACATTTGCAGATATAATGCCTCAAAAAACCATCGGAGCCGTTTTAGTTCCTGCATTCCAACCTACATCAGAATTTGCCAATCCTGCTGTAAGCGGTTTTCCCATTCCTTCCTTTCTCAATTGGTGGAGTTATTCCCTGAGCGATTTAAGTATTAAAATTTTAAAAAAACCAATAAAACAATTTAGAAAAAAATACCATCTTCCCCCAAAATGGGATTCTGTAAAGGATCCCTTTATTTATAGAATGAGTCCGACCTTTTTACCCAAACCCAGAGACTATCCAGATAATCATTATTTTACTGGATTTTGGTTCGATCGCTCTGAAAATACCCTCGACTCTAAAACGGAACAATTTCTATTAGAAGGCGACTCGCCTATAGTTTTTACCTTGGGAAGTATGCCTTTTTTGAGCGAGATAGACATTCGCGAATTGATATTAGCGATCGCCCAGAAGCTAAGTTCGCGAGTAATTCTGGTCCGGGGATGGAGAATTACCGACACTGAACAACTCGATCGCGATCGACGAATCCATATCGTCGATTCCGTTCCATATAATGCCTTATTTCCGAGAGTCAAAGCGATCGTTCATCATGGGGGAATTGGCACTACAGCAGAATGTTTGAGGGCGGGGAAACCGATGCTAGTTTGTCCCGTTCTTCATCCAGTGGGAGACCAAATGTTCTGGGGGAATTTAGCTTATCAAAAAGGAATTGGAGTTAAACCTTTAGCGATCGCTAAAGCTACAATCGAGCAATTTTTAGAGCGTATAGAGATTCTGTTAAATAATGAAGAACTTTACGCGAATAGCAAGCTTATGGGCGAAAAAATTAACTGCGAAAATGGAATGGATCGAGCCATTGAAATAATTACAGAAATAGGCAATAGCAATTAACAATGTTCCCAATTAACAATTAACAATTGGCAAAACTAAGAAACCCGGTTTTTGATAAAAACCGGGTTTCTTAATTCCCAATTGCAGTTGACTAGATGCACTCCGTTATTTCTC
>CALKCV010000285.1 GCA_938083405.1 uncultured Microcoleaceae cyanobacterium
GCCGCGCGATCGCTAGGGCAAAATTCCACGCACTCGCCCAACAAACCGGCCGCTTCAGGGAAAGAACCCAAATGATATAACATCACCGCCTTTTCAAACTTCTCTTTCGTAGCAATTTTAGCTTCTCGCAAGTCTGGCGGATCGGCAGAAAAGACCTCAAACAAACCAACCGCTTTAGCTTTGCCTTTAGCTTTAACTTGTCCGATCAATCGAAAATCGTATTCTAGGGGATTATTTAAACAGATCCAAGTTTGATGGGTAATTAAAAGCGAAACCCCATAAGTTTTGGTCAACCCTTCCACTCGCGAAGAGAGGTTCACCGCATCGCCGATGACGGTCCCGTCCATCCGTCCGAAACCGCCTACGGTTCCTAACATTAACTTTCCCGTATGCAAACCGATACCGATGCGAATGGGTTTGAGTTCTTTTTGTTTTCGCACTCGGTTGTATGCTTTCAACTCTTCCAACATGGCGATCGCTCCTTTTACCGCATCGTCTGCCGAATTGGGAAACAGGGCCATAATCGCATCGCCGATATATTTATCCACGAACCCGCTGTATTTTTGAATCTGGGGCTCCATGTAACCGAGATACTCGTTGATAAAAGCGAAATTTTCTTCTGGAGTCATCTTTTCGGAGATGGTAGTAAAGTCGCGGATATCGGAGAATAAAACGGTCATTTCTCGTTCGACGCGATCGCCCAATTTCACATCGACAATGCTCTTTTTCTCCAAAAAGCTGAGAAACTGCTCGGGTACGAAACGCTTGGAAGCCTCGTAAAATTGATTATTTTCCCAAGATAAAGCCAACTGCCTTTCTAAAGATTGATTGTAATCAATGAGGAGTTTTTCCGATTCCTTTCGTTCGGTAATATCTTGAAATGCTGCAATGGCATAAACCACTTTGCCAGTTTCGTTAAAAATGGGAGTGCTAGAAACTTCTAGGGGAAGGACTTTATCCGGTCGGTGAATTTCTAAATCGTCAGCCTTGACTGTTTCGCCCGCCAAAGAACGCACGATCGGCAGCCGTTCGTTTGGATATAACTCTTGGGTTCCAGCACGATAAATCCGATATGCCCGAGCTAATGACTCGGTTTTAGCTTCATAAGGGATGTTGATGCCTAGTAGCTGTTGTGCCCTCTGGTTCGCATATTGGAGTTGACCGGTTGCATTGTGGACGGCGACACCCATAGGTATGGCTTCTAGAAACTGCGTCAGCCGTTGTTCGCTTTGTTTGACTTCGGTGTAGAGTTTGGCATTGGTAATGGCGATCGCTGCCTGTCCCGACAATAATTGCACGGTCTCAAACCGCTGCTGAGTAAAAGCTCCCACCGTCAGATTATTTTCCAGATAAACCAGCCCCCTGAGTTGACCTTGGTTCACTAGAGGTACGCACAAAAGCGACTTTACCTGAAAGTTTTCGATATAGGGCCCGGCGGTAAAATTGCCTTCATGCCGAGCATCGTTGAGAACCACGCTCTCTTGGGTGCGAGCAACATAGTTAATGACGGCTGAGGATAGCTGGGGTAAAGAGCCATCGGCTAAGACTTTTTCTAGAGGCATTGACTGCAGTACCGCTATCTCCCCATTTGCTGAAGCTTCAGCCTCTATGAGTAGTTCGCCCTCAGTTTCCAGAATCAGAAAACCAGATTCAGCGCCAGTATTTTCTAGCAGAACTTTAATCAATTGAGTAAGTAATTCGCTCAAGACAATTTCGCTAGCTATGGACTGGGATGCTTTCATAAAGCTTGTTAAATCCAGGCTGATGCTCGAACTGGAAGTGACTCCGTGGAATGTCTGTCCCTCTGAAGAATCTTTCTGTTGGGTTGGATTAGAACTCAATAAACTCTGAGTCGAAGTTATGGCCGTTGGCGATTGACAGAGTTGAGGATAGTTATCTTCCAGGTGCTTTACTTTCGCCGCTGCCCCCCAGCGAGAATAGCAGTAATGGGCTTCCATCATGTAGAGGCGGGCTACTTTTTCCCGTCCCCAGTGGAGATAAAATTTGGCTGCGAGTTCGTTGGCTAGGGCTTCTTCGGGTATGCATTCGTTTTCTTTAGCGAGGGCGATCGCGCTATCGTAGCTTTCGATCGCTGAAAGGCGATCGCCCAGCACTCGGTGATATTCAGCCTCGATCAGTTGGTACTTATGCAGTTTTTCTCGGCTGTACTCTGAGAGTTTTTGGAGTTTGCGGCGACTTTCTTGCACTGCGGCAGTGGCTTCTGGAGAAAGTGGGGCTGTTTCTGGCGTGGCTAGGCTTAAGAGGATTAAAGCATCGTAGAAATAGAAACAAGGAACTAGAGCCATACCCGTTATTCCATCGAGGTGTTCTCTGGCGACTTTGCTGTAAGCGATCGCTCCATCGCCATCCTCCCAAAGGTAGGCTAAAAGGAGCTTGCAAAAGGCAAAGATAAAGATTTTACTCCGATCGCCAGCCTGGCGGTAGGCATCAAGTGCTTCCACTTCAGCAGCCACCGACGACAACAATAGTACCGGCTCCCAGGAGGGTTCGCTCAACTTCCGAATTAACCGGGCAAATGGATCGATCCAACCCCCAATCCCTAACTGTTGTAGCGACTCCACCGCGCGACTGTAGCGATCGATATCCCTCAGACTGTCCTGGAGCTCCACCCCGCACAAAAATTGATGGGTGCAGTAGCAGTAGGCAGAGAGGGCGGCATTTTGGAAGTCGCCCATTTCCAGACCCCAATAATAGGCATTTTGCAAATCTGCGAGGGTTTCTCGGCAAGGTGCTTGCCAGTGCTTGATGAAGCCGTTGAAAAGCATATATACTAAGGATTTTATTTCCACGCTCTGGAGGGTTTCGAGTACCTCGACTGCGAGCTTCCCAAACTTATAGCCCTTGGGAATATCGTCCATTTCAGCGCACAGGAAAATACCGTATGTCGCGTATGCATCAGCAGAGGTAGAGGTGTTGCCGTACCGAAGGCACAGATTTACTTGCCTGGCCACCGCTAGCATCAATAGTTGCGGGTTGGCTATATACATCGCCAGTCCCGCAATGGTTATGGTTCGCACGGCTGCTTCTTTGTAAGGATCGCTCGCGCGAGGGAAATGCGCTACGTCTTCAATCGCGATCGTCTCTAACAAAGCATCATTTTCAGCAAAGGCGGCGGCGATCGCCTTTTTCGTGACCTGTTGTGGTAAGCGAATATCTAGCAAGCTTAGAAAATCTAGCCCCAGTTGAATAGCTTCGTGTAATTTGTTTTGGGCTATCAGGGCTTGAAGTTTAATTTCATAGACTTTGACTCCATCGATAAGCGCTTGGGCTTCTTGGAGAACGACTTGAGCCAAGTCCTCCATTTTCTCAAAGTCCCCGCACAAAAACGCCGTTTCTACTGATGCTAGGTAAACCTCCAGATGGGTAGCATAGTCGCTCTGCCAGGTCTTATGGCCGAGGAGGGCGCGAGCGTTGTCGTGGTAGTTGCTGGCGGCTTGGTAAGCGATGGCGGTTTTGGCTTTTTGACCGGCTTGTAGATTTAGACGGCCGAGCTCTTCACGCTCCGCTGGGTCGGTAACTAGGGCGATCGCGGCGTTGAGATGATTGACAATATCGAAAAGGCTTTCCTCCCGTTCCCTCGAAGAGCTCTTAGAAAGCAGGCTGCGACCGACTTGGTAGTGGATGGCGGTTTTCTCCTCATCCGCCATCGAGTTATAGGCTGCTTGCTGGATGCGATCGTGACCGAACTTATAGGACTGAATCAGTAGGTTTTCATCCGCTTCCGATAGGGGCAAAACTAAGTCGCGATGGAGCGCTATTTTTAATAATTGACATATTTCTTGCGGAGATTTCTCTCCTACAAAACTCATTAGTTTTAAGTCAAATTCTGCCCCGCAGCAAGCGGCTATGGATAAAATATATTGGGTACCAATGGGTAGTTTCTGCAGCTCGTCCACCATCAATTCCACTACATTATCTGTGAATTGCCTTGCTTCTATCCCTTCTAGTTCCCATTCCCAGCTTCTCTGTTGACGATTAAAATGCAGCAATTCTTCGCCATACAATACTTGTAAAAATTCATTAACAAAGAAAGGATTTCCGCCGGTTTTTTGCCAGACTAATTTGGCAAAATCGCTTACTCTTTCTGGAGTACGACCGAAAGTGTCGCCTATTAAGTAAGCAATTTGTTCCAAAGGTAAAGGCTTTAAAGTAATTTGCTTAATTGCATTGTTATTTTCCCGGAGCTTTTCGAGATAAATTGCCAATGGATGACTCGCCGATACTTCGTTATCTCGATAAGCTCCCAACAGCAATAAATATTCTATTTTCCCTTCTACTAACATCCGCTGCATTAGTTCCAAACTAGCCATATCTGCCCACTGCAAATCGTCTATAAATAAAGTTAAAGGATGGTTTTTATCGCAAAAAACGCGGATAAAATTCGCGAACACGAGGTTAAAACGATTTTGCGCTTCGTTATGTCCTAATGCAGGAACCTTCGGTTGTTTGCCGATAATCAGTTCCAGTTCTGGGATGACATCTATAATAACTTGTCCGTTAGAACCCAATGCCTTTAATAACTTTCCTCGCCAGACTTCTAACCCGGCTTCATTTTCTCCCAATAATTGCCCGATTAATCCTCCAAAAGCAGAAACAATAGCCGAATAAGGAATATTGCGTTGAAACTGGTCGAATTTCCCCGAAATAAAATAACCCCGACGGGCGGTAATGGGTTTATAAAGTTCAAGGACGAGGGATGATTTGCCGATGCCGGAATAACCGGCTACCATC
>CALKCV010000286.1 GCA_938083405.1 uncultured Microcoleaceae cyanobacterium
AAAATATGTGCCTAATAACCAAGTACCGGATAGACTGCTAAGAGAAGATGAAGAGTTGGAGCTTATCGAAGAAGATTTACCTTCGGAAAGAACGGCTAATTCTTGGAAAGTCATTATTATAGATGACGAACCAGAAGTTCATCAATCTACTAAACTACTGCTGAAAAACTTTACTTTTGAAGACCAATATTTAAGTTTTTTTTCCGCTTATTCTGCTGCGGAAGCTAAAGCTTTAATCGCTAAAAACCCCGATGTTGCTCTTATCTTCTTAGATGTAGTGATGGAAGAAGATGATGCGGGCTTGAAGCTGGTAGAATATATTCGGAAAGTTCTCAAAAACCACTCGACGCGCATCATTATACGCACCGGACAGCCGGGGCAAGCCCCAGAAGCAACAATTCTTATTGATTACGATATTAACGATTATAAAACTAAGGTAGAACTGACTTATGATAAGCTTGTTTTAGCCGCGACTACTGCCCTGCGTTCTTATCGAGATATAATCAATTATCCCTCGCGAGAAACTAGCAAAGAAATTAGCATTTTGGTGGTTGATGACAATCTTATTAATCTAGAATTAATGACCCGTATATTAACAAATAAACAATATCAAATAAGAGTAGCAACTAATGGTTTTGCCGCGATTATTTCCGCGAATAAAAATAAACCAGATCTAATTGTATTAGATGTTACGATGCCCGATATGGATGTTTTTGAAGTCTTTCACGAGCTTAAAGCAAAGGAAAAAACTAAGGATATACCGATTATTTTGGTTAGTGCTTTAAACGAGATTTACGAGAGGGTAAAAGCTTTAGAATTTGGTGGGGTTGACTTTATTGCCAAACCCTTTGAAGCAAAGGAAATTTTAGCTAGGATTGAGGTTCAATTAACTAATAAAAAGCTCAAGCAAGAGTTGGAGGCTAAAAACCAACAACTAGAGGAGGAAATAAAAACTCGTCAAGAAGTAGAGAAAGATTTGCGGCTGTTAGAAAGGGCAATTTCCGCTTCCTCTAACGGCATTGTCGTTACGGACCCCCAACTCCCAGATAACCCGATAATATATGTTAATTCGGGATACGAGCAAATTACTGGTTATTCTAAGAAAGAAATAATCGGCAAGAACGATCGCTTTTTGCAGGGAGAGGAAACAGATGAGTTAGAACTAAACAAACTCGAACGGGCGATCGGCAACTCAGAAGAATACCAAGGCTTGTTGCGCAACTATCGCAAAGATCGAACAACCTTCTGGAACGACCTAAGAGTTTCTCCAGTGCGGGACGACCGGGGGAATGTAACTAATTTTATCGGCGTCTTGAGAGATGTCACGGACCGGGTGGAAGCCGAAATGGCTTTAAAAGTCAGCGAGGAACGGTGGCAGTTGGTCCTGCGGGGTACGGGAGATGGCATCTTTGACTGGAACGTGCAAACTGGTGAGGCATTTAAGTCTGCCAGACTCAAGGAAATACAGGGGTTTGCCGAGGAGGAATTTCCCGAAACCTACGGGGCATGGCGCAATTTGCTGCATCCAGAGGATCTAGAGCGAGTGGAAAGGACCGTAGCCGACTACCTCGAAAAACGCACCGACCAATACGCTATAGAATATCGCTTGCGCTGTAAGGACGGCAGCTACAAGTGGATTTTTGCCCGAGGAAAGGCCGTGTGGAACGAAGAAGGAAAGCCCCTGCGGATGGTGGGTTCCCATCAAGACATCAGCGATCGCAAAGCAGCAGAAGATGCCCTCCGACGTTACGAACTCATCGTCAAGGCTACCACCGATGGCATCTGCTTGCTGGATCGCAACTACACTTACCAGCTAGCTAACGAAGCTTACCTCAACTGGTATCAAAAAGAAAAAGATGAAATAGTCGGGCGTACGATCGCAGACATTTTAGGAGAAAAAACCTTTGCTGAAATTGCCAAACCAAACCTCGATCGCTCCCTGGCAGGAGAAACAGTTCAATTAGAGGACTGGTTTGAATACCTCCCAGGATCGGGAAAACGAGAGTTTATGAGCATCACTTACTCCCCCTACCGCGAGGAAAACAACGAAATTTCCGGCGTCGCCGTCAGCCTCCGCAACCTCACCAAACTCCGAAAAGCCGAAGAAGCCCTCCGCGAAAGCGAAGCTAGAATGCGAGGAATTGCCGCGAACATTCCCGGGGCCATCTATACCCTGGTACTCTACGCCAACGGTAGCTGGGGCTTTGAATATATGAGCGAAGGATGCCGAGAATTGTTTGAAGTAGAAGCGGAAATGGTTTTAGCCGATGCCGCAATTTTTCTAGAGCAAATTCATCCCGAAGATTTCCCCGCTTACCAACAAGCAGTTAACGCCAGCCTCCAAAACCTAACTCCTTTCTCCCACGAGTGGCGGCAGCTATTACCAAACGGCAAAGATAGATGGATATTAGGAAACTCTCGCCCGGAACCTCGGGAGAATGGGGATATCGTCTGGCATGGAGTAGCGATGGATGGGAGCGATCGCAAAGCAGCAGAAGCCGCCCAGGCAGAAGCCGCCGAAGCCTTCGCGTCCGCCAACCGGGCCAAAAGCACCTTCATCGCCAATATGAGCCACGAATTGAGAACGCCCCTCAACGGTATCTTAGGCTACGTCCAAATTATCGAACAAGTCAGAGAAACCACTGCCACCACCAAAAAAGGTATTAACGTTATTCGCCAATGCGGCGAACACCTGCTAAATCTAATTAACGACATTCTCGATATTTCTAAAATAGAAGCCGAGAAACTAGAAATCTTCCCCGACGAGGTTTATTTGCCTTCCTTGCTGGAGGGAGTCGCAGATATTTGTCGCATAAAAGCCCACGATCGAGACATCGAGTTAATTTATCAACCCCTCACTCCCCTCCCCACCACAGTCCGCGTGGATGCCAAACGACTGCGCCAAGTGTTGTTAAATCTCCTGAGCAACGCCATTAAATTTACCGATAGCGGTGGAGTAACTTTTCGGGTGAAAGCGACTGACAGCCTACAGCGTCGCTCAAGTATTCCCATAAACGGGGTTTCTGACGGGGAAAATGCCGATATTTCCTTAATAGATAGCCAGAAACCCGGTTTCTCGACCGACTCTCTAGAAGGGCCTTCTACCGTAAAGCTTTGTTTTGAAATCGAAGATACGGGAGTAGGCATTCCAGCAGAAGCCTTAGAAACAATCTTCCTCGCTTTCGAGCAAGTTAGCTCTACGAAGGCTACCCGGGAAGGAACCGGTTTGGGCTTGGCTATTAGCCAGCGAATTGTTAAACTTATGGGCGGTGATATTACGCTCGAAAGTACCCTTGGCGTTGGAAGTATTTTTGCTTTCGAGATAGAAGTAGAAACAGCTTTTACTACAGAGATAGAAACAGATACAGTTTCTACTTCAACAATTGTTAATTACGAAGGAACCAGGCGGCAAATAATGGTGGCCGACGACCGCTGGGAAAACCGTTATTTTTTTAAGAATTTGTTAGAGGCGATCGGTCTTGAAATTATTTTAGCTGAAAACGGAGAAGAGGCGCTAGAAAAACTCACGAGCAGCCAACCGGATTTGATTATTACCGACTTATTGATGCCGGTTATGAACGGTTGGGAATTGGTCGAAAAGTTGCGAGAGTTACCGGATTTTCAAAACACTCCAGTTATCGCGTCTTCTGCTAGTATCAACTCTCAAGTTTCCTCCCCCAAATTCCCTAGCTGTAACGATTTTATTCCGAAACCCATCGACGCGGAACAATTACTCAGAAAAATAGGAGATTTATTGCAGTTAAAATGGATTTACAAAACTGCCAGCCAAACCAAGTCTCCAGAGACCGAGGCAGGAGAAATACTCAAGCCGCCAAGTGCGGAATTAGAGGCTTTAAAAAACGCGCTGTGGATGGGAGATTTCGAGTCTCTCGAAGCAGAGGCCAAAAAGCTCCTACAACTGGAAGATAAATATGTCCCCTTCGCTACAAAAATTTTACAATTGGCAGAGAACTACCAGCAAGAAGCTCTAGGAAAGTTATTGAGCTAAGGAATGGAGCCATGGGAAATCAAAGAAGTGCTTTTTCTGCTATAATCTCGGGAGCATCTCAATTTTGATCTTGCCCGCGAATTAGACGCTTTTTGTAAAACAGGCACTCGCGGGCAGTTATCCGTTTAGTTGCTAGTGGGACGACCAACAACGTTCCAACTGACCACAAAAAAAGCATGCATTGATTTTTTGGTATTTTTACTTCGATGAGATGCTCCCTATAATCTCCCTGGCTTAGAACGAAGACTAAGTATTTTTAGCAAATTCGGTTTATTTTTGGAATAATATCAGTATTTCCCCGCATACTTCACACAAACCCGGTTGGGAGCATCTCAATGCAAGATATTGCCAAAAATTAAATGCATGCTTTTTTTGCGGTCAGTTGTTAGTGGTTAGTCGCCCAACTGAGAACTGACAACGTTCCAACGTTCCCAAAAATGTAGATGGTTAATTCTTAATCGATATCCTTATGAACTCGACAACAGAAAACACAAATAAACCCCTGATTTTAATAGCAGACGATAACCCCAACAACATCAAGGTTATAACCGATTTTTTAAAGAAATCGGGCTATGAAACCCTAGTAGCCACCAGCGGCAAATTTGCGCTAAAAATCTTAGAAAGAACCCAGCCGGATTTAATTTTATTAGATGTAGTTATGCCCGGAATGGATGGTTTTGAAACCTGTCGGCAAATCAAAGCCGGGGAAAAAACAAAAGATATACCCGTAATCTTTATTAGCGCCATTGCCGATAATACCAAAGAGAAAATCGAAGGCTTAAAAATTGGTGGAGTGGATTACATTAGCAAGCCAATAATTCGAGAAGAAGTCTTAGCTAGGATACAGGTTCATCTCACCCTGAGAAAATTAACAAAAGAACTTACAGAAGCAAAAGAAAAAGCCGAAGCAGCCAACCGAAGCAAAAGCTTATTTTTAGCACAAATGAACCACGAATTGAGAAGTCCTATGTCTGCTATTTTAGGGTTTTCCGACTTGATAAAAAGAAGTAACAATATCGGGTCTAAAGAAAAAGACTTTGCTCGAAACATACACGATGCCGGGTCTCATTTGCTGAATTTAATAGAAAATATCTTGGATGTTTCCAAAATCGAAGCGGGCAAAATGGAATTAGCACCGATAGATTTTCACCTCCCTAGCTTTTTAAAAAATATCATCCAAATGCTACAGCTTCGCGCTAACGAAAAACAAATTTACTTAAACTGCGAACTAGATAGCAATTTACCTCAAATAGTGGAAGCAGACGAACAAAGATTGCGCCAAGTATTGATTAATTTACTGGGAAATGCGGTTAAATTTACCGAAAAAGGTGGAGTCACTCTCAAGGTTAATGTCCCTGAGGATAGTTCCTGTTTGATATCGAGTAACTCTGGTGAAGTTTGCCCGGTGAGATTTGAAATTCAAGATACTGGTATCGGCATAGCCCCAGAAGAATTAGACCAAATATTCGTACCCTTCGAGCAAGTAGGCGAAGGGCGCAATAAAGCACAAGGAACAGGCTTGGGATTGGCCATTTGCCAACAAATAATCGCTCTCATGGGCAGCCGGGTAGAAGTTAGCAGCGTATTAGGAGAAGGCAGCACTTTTTATTTTCAAATATACTTAAAAGAACAAAAAACCGCTCCTACCAAAAACAGAGATTTGATTTTAGAAGAAGTCAAAGAAGAGCGATCGGAACAAGCACCTTTACGCATCTTAATAGCAGAAGATTATCGAGTTTCCCAAACCATCGCCAAGCATTTATTTAAACGCTTGGGATACGATGCCGATACAGTGGCAAGCGGAGAAGAAGTATTAGAGGCGTTGCGCCGCCAACCTTACGATTTAATTTTAATGGATACCCACATGAAAGGGATGGATGGAATAGAAACAACCCGCCGCATTTTGCAAGAGTGGCAAAATAGTTCGCCACCTCGCATTATTGCTACCAGCGCTAATGTAATGGCAGAACACAAAGAGGAATGTTTGGCAGCAGGAATGGACGATTTTATAGGTCAACCTTTTGAGTTGGAAGAATTTGTCCGAGTGGTGGGGAGTTTTAATCATTAACAATTAACATTTTCTGGGTTAACATTTTCTGGGTTAATTACTTTAGGCTCTTGACATAATCGAGCCGACTGTGGTAGGCTGTTAAACTTCAATTATTAGTAAAGGGGAAGCCTCAATGTCACAGAAAAAGGAAACCAAAAACGAAACCAAAAAGGAAAGCAAAAAGGAAACCAAAAACGAAACTAGAAACGAGACAGAAGTCCGGGCCAAAAAAATAGAAGAATTGCGGGCCCAAGGGATAGAGCCATATCCTAGTAAATCTTACAAGCGATCGCACCTAACCCAACAAGTCTGCAATATCTTCTCCCAACCGGGCAAAGAACTTTCCCCAGGAACCGCCGACCCCGAAGCGCTCCCGATCGAACTCTGCGGTCGCATAACTTCCAAGCGAGATAGCGGTAGTATCGGCTTCATCGATTTAACGGATCCCTCTGGTAAAATTCAACTGAAAATCGAAAAAAAACTGGTCTCTGGGGAAACTGGTTTGAGCTTCAAGCAAATTCAAAAACTCCTAGATGTCGGCGACTTTATCAGCGCCGAAGGCATCGCCTGTCGAACAAATCGCGGCGAACTCTCCCTCCAGGTCGAAACTCTAAACGTTCTCTCCAAAGCTACCATCCCATTTCCCGACTCCTACTACGGCATCAACGACCCCGAAATCTGCCGCCGCCACCGGGAGGTAGATTTGGTAGTCAATAAAGAATCGATGGAGCGCTTCCAGACTAGAAGTCGCATCGTCCAAAGCATTCGTACTTTCCTCTGGAACGAATGTTTCTATGAAATCGAAACTCCGATTCTACAATCTATTTATGGAGGCGCGGCAGCTCGTCCTTTTGTCACTCACCATAACGCTTTGGATGCGGATTTATATCTGCGCATTGCCACGGAGTTGTTTTTAAAGCGGGCCATTTGCGGCGGTTTCGAGCGAGTCTTTGAAGTGGGACGAATCTTCAGAAACGAGGGCATAGATAGCACCCACAATCCCGAGTTTACCTCCCTGGAAGCTTACCAAGCTTACGCGGACTATTTAGACATCTTGTGTTTGGTTGAAGATATTATCTGCAACGCCATTACGACGGTTTTGGGCGATGTCAAAGCAATAGAATTTCAAGGGCAAACTATTAATGTCGAACGCAAGTACGACCACAGCGCCCAATATCCTGCATTGACTGGCAAGCACTGGCAGGTCAAAACTATGGTGGATGCCGTTAAGGATGAAACCGGACTCGACTTCGACAATCTCGAACTCCCAGAGGCGATCGCCAAGGTCGAGGAATTAGGCTTGAGTCTGTCGAAATTAGAAACTCAGAGTTTGGGTTATCTGCTTTATGCAGTATTCGATGCCAAAGTAGAGTCGACTTTAGTCGAACCAATTTTTATCATGGACTACCCCCTAGAAGTAAGCCCTCTATCAAAGCGCCATCCCACCAAACCAGGTTTTGTAGAAAGGTTCGAGTTATTCATCCACGGCACGGAATATTCCAACGGTTTTTCCGAGGTAAACGATCCCGAAGATCAGCGCCAGCGCTTCGAGGAACAGTTAGCGCAGAAAAGCGCCGGCGACGACGAAGCGCACCCAATGGACGAGGATTACATTCAAGCCTTGTCTTTAGGAATGCCGAATTGTGGAGGTTTGGGCATCGGTCTCGATCGCCTAGTAATGTTCTTAACCGACACCCAAAGCATCCGCGATGCCATCATGTTCCCCA
>CALKCV010000287.1 GCA_938083405.1 uncultured Microcoleaceae cyanobacterium
ATTAATTATTAATTATTATTGGATTTTCACCATCTGAATGCCGAATTACTGTTAATACGGACCCGGGATGAGATGGTCCCAAACTCATGTGCCATTAATTGTTAATTGTTAATTATTAATTGTTAATTAGTTACAGGCATCTCTAAATCCACTAAAAAAATACTGCCCTTCCCTAAATTGCTTGTTACTTTTAATTCTCCTCCCATCATTTGTATCAATTTTTTACTAATAGTTAATCCCAACCCAGTACCATCTACCAAACGATCTTTAGAACCGACTTGCTGAAAAGGTAAAAATATTTCTTCGAGATGTTCTGGCGCTATTCCAGTTCCAGTATCTTCCACCTTAAATGTAAATTTTTCCCCGACATAACTTACGGTCAAAGTAACGGAACCTCGATCGGTGAACTTCACTGCATTGCCCAATAAATTAAACAAAACTTGCCGCAATCTTTTGCGATCGCCTATTACCTTAGATGGCAAATTGTCCGCTGCTTGGAAATGAAAATCAATTCTTTTTTGTTTGCCCCTCATTTCAAAAAAATCTGCTACTCCGTTAATAAATGTAGGAAGATCGAATTCGCTTGCTTCTATTTCTAATTTTCCCGCTTCTACTTTAGCAATATCTAATATGTCTTGAATTAAGGTCAACAAATGCTCCCCGCATTGGTTGATTTTGTTCAAATCCGACAATTGTAAAGAAGTCAATTCTTCTTCCAGAAGCATTTGCGTGTAGCCTATAATCCCGTTTAAAGGAGTTCTAAGTTCGTGGCTCATATTAGCTAAAAATTCGCTTTTAGCCCGGTTGGCTACTTCCGCCGCTTCTTTTGCTTTTAAAAGTTCCGATTCTACTGCGTCGGCGTGTTCTGTTGTCGTTTCCAGCAATATTTCTAAATCGTTATTTTCCTGCTGCAATTCTTCTACTTCTTGCCGCAGCTTTTCTATTTCTAATAAAAGTTCTGATTCGCGGTTGTTATCTGACATTTTTTTATTTGTGAAAAAATAAGTTGGGTGCGGGCGATCGCCTGACACCCACTAATAATTGTTACTATTCCACTTCTAAGCTTAAGGTTGGCAACAAGCGTTGCAAATTTTTGAGCGATTTAGCTTGCCAAGGTATTGCTTTAGAAGCTTTTACTATCAACTTAATATTCTTTTTTTGACGTACTTTGATCGCAAATTTTGATAAGACGTTAATCCCCGAACTATTAAGAAATTCTAACTTTTGCAAGTTTAGAGTAATTGTAGATACTCCAGACTCAACTACATCATCTAGCAACCGAACAATTGGCGCATATTCTTGCATCCCATTTAGTCGAAGGGAACCTTGAAAAATAATAGTTGTAGTTTCTTCTTCGTATCGGACGCTATAATTTTCGGTTTTAATCTCCATCAGCTAGCAGTTCCTCAAATATTATTACTCTTGTCAGTAGTTTAGCACGAAATGGCTATTTCAAACTTGCAACTGTACCATTGTGCTGACAGCGACAACTTCTGGTTCTTCTTGGACGGTGCGAAACCTCCATCCTATTTTCGCCATATAATCGCTGATGATGGTCAGATAACCCAACCCTGAAGAATGGCTGTTCTCCTCTAAAGCATTTTTTTCTAACTGGCAAACCAGCAGATCTTCCACGTTGGAAGTAGTTAACTTCTCTAGGTATGCCTGAAATTTCTCTACCTCTTGGGGCGCGACGCTGTTAGTAACCATTAACACTATTCGATCGCTCTTTAGATGTAATTGAATGCTGATGGGATGGTTGCATTTATTGTTGTTATATTTCATAGCATTTTCTAATAACTCGTTAGCAATATAACTAATAGAATTTTTAAGTTCTGCTTGGGACTTTACCCCATTACTATTTTCATCAATTCCCGGAAAAAAAGTTGTTAAGTAATCCGCTAAAAAATCCGCAGACAAACCATTATTTCTCCATCGCTGCTGGAGGGAAATAGAACCAGGCGAAAATCCTATTATTAAGTATTCTTCGCTCCCTGGCAAATCTTCGATGAAGTCTCCAAATATTCGTTCCATATTTCCTAGATTTATTGTTTTTAATTGGCTAATGGATCGTCTTAGCAGCGGATGTAACTTCGCGAGTTGTTGGTGCGACCACCAACAAGGTTTCAACTAACAACATTATTTCTGCTTGAGTACGACAACGGTAATATCGTCATAGACTTTTTGGGTTCCAATGTACTGTCGGACATCGGCGACGATCGCCTCTTTCATCTCCTCAGCGCTCAATTTACTGTTAGCGCTAATTACCTCGCACAAGCGATCGCTCCCGTATTGCACCCCTTCAATATCTTCCGCTTCCGTAATACCATCGGTATATAAAACCACGACATCCCCCGGATTTAACTTTATCTGGACGGAGGCCACAAAATCAGCAATATCCGAGTCGAGTCCGATGGGAAAACCGAGGTCCATAGTATCGATCCGTTCCACCACGGGCGAGATGCCCGCGCTAGCGGAACGCACCACGATCGCTTCTTCATGCTGTCCGCTCAAATTCAGGATGCCATCCCGATAATCTAACAAAATCAGAGTCATACTTTTCTCAGAATTCATGCGCTGGACGTTGCCGTAAATGGTCCGGTTGAGAACGTCTAAAAACTTAACCGGGTCCGTTTCCTGGCTTTCCATCAAGGCTCGCACCGCTGTTTGGGCCATAATAGTTAATACGCCGCTTTCGAGGCCGTGTCCGGTAACATCCCCCATGCTGACGACTAGGCTGCCATCCCCGCGCAAGACATCGTAATAATCCCCTCCAACCTCCTCGGCAGGTTCCATAAAACCGGCTATTTCTAAGCCTGGAATCCCCTCTAACTCATCCTGTCTGGGCAATAACATTTGTTGCAGCCGGCGGGTAATATCTAACTCGGTACCCAGACGGATATTTTCTGCGGTCAGTCTGGAGATATTAATATGAGTTTCGATCCTGGCGATGAGTTCGTCTTTTAAAATCGGTTTGCTTAAATAATCGTTAGCACCTACTTTTAAGCCATGTACGAGATCGTTGACTTGAGTTTTGGCAGTTAATAGCACGATAGGCATTTCTGAAGCCGAATAGCGATCGCGTATTTTTTTAGTCACTTCATAGCCGGTCATCTTCGGCATCATCACGTCCAGCACTACTAACTCCGGTTTCAAACCGTTGTCGATCGCCTCTAACGCTTCCATTCCGTTAGTCGCTTGAGTAATGGCATAATTTTGCAAAGACAGATGGTTTGCCAAGACTTGCAAGTTTATCGGTTCGTCATCCACGATTAAAATATGGAATTTCTCGGAGTTCGCCGGTTCGTCTGGAGCGATCGCTTCTTCTTCTTTTTCATCCACGCTCAAACTCGCCTCGGCAATAGTTACCGACGGCACTGCTTTAACTGCTGCGACTTTCTGCAGCTTGGTTTCTGCGCGCCCGTCGGCCATCGGCAAGGTAAAACTAAAGCGCGAACCCTCCCCAACTTTTGAGTCCACAGTAATTCTGCCCCCGTGCAACTCGACCAACTTTTTCGTAACTGCCAAACCCAAACCAGTGCCGCCGTATTCTCTGGCAGTGGAACCGTCTCCTTGCTCGAAGGATTCAAAAATCCGCTCGTGTTTGTCTGGGGGGATGCCGATGCCGCTATCGGCCACCGTCACCCGTAGGACAGGCATCTTGCCTGTCCCAGAAATTTCTTCCCCCGTCCCAGAAATTTCTTCCCCCGTCCCAGAAATTTCTTCCCTTGTCGCCGTCTCTATCTTGGTTTCTTCTGCCGATACTTCCACAAAACCCCGATCGCTAAATTTAATAGCGTTACCGACCAAATTGTGTAAAATCTGTTGCAAGCGATTTTCGTCAGCGCAAACCAGAGGCAGATCTGCTGGCACCGAATTTAGTAGCTGCAAATCTTTTTTCCCTACCATAGTTTCGCTCAAAGTCAGAACCACTTCGACGATTTCTCGCAACCCCACCGGTTTTAGTTGCAGTTCGATATTTTGGTGTCGGAGTTTGGAAAAATCGAGAATATCGTTTACTAAATTAGAAAGCCGGCGGCTGCTTTGAAAGATTATGACCAAATTAGAGCGCACTTTATCCGATATGGGCCCGGCGGCACCGTCGAGGAGAGACTCGGTAATGCCGATGGTGCCGTTTAGAGGGGTGCGCAACTCGTGGGAGGTATTGGCTAAAAATTCATCTTTGAGTTTATCGAGTCGTTGCAGTTCTGCATTTTGACCTTCTAAGGTAGCAAAGGACTGTTGCAGTTGCGCTGCCATGATATTAAAGGAGTTGGCAAGTTCTCCTAGCTCTTGCGCTTTGGAACTTTTGACCTTTTGCTCCCATTTCCCCTTGGCGACTTCCTTCGCTGCGGCGTTCAACCGCCCAATTGGTTTAATTACCAAGCGAGATGTCATTAACCCGATTAAAGTGGCCACTGCTAAAGCTGCCAGACACAAGAAAATAGTAGTGCGGGCGTTTTCGCGAATCTGCCCCATAAAGTCTGCTTCCGGCACTACCGCTACGATTTGCCAATTCAGGCCGCTGGCACCTCGATAGGGCAATACTTGTACGAATTGCCGATCGCCCTCAAGGCTAAAATCCAGTTGCAGGGGAGTTGTAATGCTAGCTAGTTGGTAGTTTTCGCTTAAATATGCGGCAGTGGAGCGAATTAATTCGTCTTCGCTTTCGCTAGCTTTGATGCGATCGTTATTTTCGTCGTAGGGCAGTTGTTCGGAAGAAGTCGCCACCAGCAACCCTGAAGGTTCGATAATAAATATCTTTCCCGACTTACCGATTTTTAAACTCTGGAGGAAGTTACTAATTTCCTCTAAGGTCACATCGATCCCTACTATGCCAAAGAGGTTGCCGTCATCGTTATAAACGGGCGCCGACGGCGTTACCATCAATTCAGCGCTGCTCGCAATATCCGCGTAAACCTCGCTCCAAGTAGGTTTTCCTGCCCTCAATGCTCCCTGGTACCATGGCCTTGCGCGCGGATCGTATCCATCGGCTGTCTCTACAATTGTGTTGGTGATTTCCCCTTCGGGAGTGACGCGGTAGAAATTGAGGTTGCCGCGGGTGAAGTTGTTTCTAAGCGTTACTTGTAAGCCCTTTCCAAATTGGCGAGCGGCACCGAAAAACTCGCCCTCGGTCGTGCCGATGTAAGCGTGATTGATACTGGGAAAGCTTTTAATTAATTCTAAAAAATAGCGCTCGCGATTTTCGAGGTTTTGCAAGTCTAACTGACCGTTTTCGAGGGCATCTACTACTAACCGCGCCACTAATTGAGTTTCCTTTACATAACTATCGATGCGGTCTTCTACTCGTTTGGTTACTTCGTTTCGCAGTTGAAATGCGAGATCGTTAACTGCATCTTGACTGTTGCGATATGAGATATATCCAGTAAGTCCCACCACCGCAAAAATTTGCAGGATGAAGGGAACTACTAGAACAGTTCCCAGGGGAATTTTTCCGGCTTGGTTGGAAATTTTGTTGCCTGGACCTTTGATTGACATGGGGGCGATCGCTCCTTAGCAAGTTTTTGTTTTGTTTCCACCCAAGCATTGTCACTACTTCGCTTTGCTGGGTTCCTGTCACCCTGCCCGATCGGGCCCTCGTTAATTTTTGGACCCGATTTAATCGATTTGTCCATTATACCTGCTTCTGTGGATATTCTAGAGAGCCCCCCTGCGAAACTGCGCCTTCCTAATTCTAAATTGCTCGCTTGTAGTAATCGCTAATATCAATTAATAATTAATAATTAATAATTAATAATTGGGCTTTTGAGCTATAATCTTTGCTATGATTGTTTTGGCATTTTTCTGCTTCCTTGTAGTAATCGCAAAGCGCGATTTATATAGATATGAATCGCGCTTTGCGATTACTACGAACGAGCTAACCGCAAAAAAAAGAAACGAGGTTTAGACCTCATTTCTTTTTTTAGATTTAGTTATTTTGGAGTAGAGATGGTATTAAGAAACCAGCTTTTGTTGAATCTTGCTTTTTGCTTCTTTAAACCGTTTTGCCAGTTGTTGCATTTCATCTTCGCTCATCTGGCGACGTATCTCCGACATCATGTTGTTTTCTTCATTATTGGTATGGTCCTTGACCATCTTCTTAAGCTCTTTAATTTTTGGCAGAAAATCGGGAGAATGGGCGCTGCTGGACTTAATGTCCTGCAACAAGTCTTTCATCTGACTTTGGTCTCGTTCGAGATGGGTGACGTTCTGCTCTAAATGAGGCTTGATGGCAGGATAGACTACCTCTTCCTCGGCTTCGGCATGAGCGGTTAAATCTTTGAAAAGTTGACCGAAGAACTCTTCTTGCTTTACAGGGTCGGTGTTGTTTTCTATTTCTGTAAATAGAGTTTCGGCTTTGCGATGGTCTTGATAAATCATTTCGAGGACGTTCATATCGTCTTTGGTGCGACTGGCGGCGCTACCAAAAACTCCTGTCAATGCGGCGAGACCGTCTTGCACGCGAGCCCAAACTCCTTGGTCTGGATCGAGTCCGGTTAGTTCGCGAGTACCTACTACTTCGAGAATGCCTTTTAGCTGCTCTTGGTGGCTGCGATTTTCGAAGTTCACCGTATGTATCGGGGTTAGCGCTGCTTCTACGTCTGCCCCCACCACCTGCGCTGCTTTGTGCATTATCAGTCCAGCCGTTACCTGGGAGTGCTTGAGTAGCTCGTGCTTCATTATTTTTTCGTACAAGCTGGCTTCGGAAGCTTCCATAAGCTGCTGAGTTTGTTCGAGCATTTTTTGGGTCCGCTCTTCGGGATCTGCTTGATTGCCGTACTGGATCGTGGTGGTTTCCAGCACTCCTAAGTTTTTGCGGTCGTCGTCGAGCATCTTGTTGAGGCGATCGCGGATATCGGCATCGCTTATCGCGGTGGAGAGCTTTTCTTCGTTAGCTATTATCTGTTTTTGGATCGCTTTCATATTTGCTAGCTGAAAAGCGATACCTTGTCGTTTGTTATCTTGTAATGCAACTGGCATTGTGTTCTCCTCTCTATATTGCAGTTTGTTTGCCAATTTTTGTTTGGCAATTTAAACTTCTGGACGCTTATTTATTAGTTTGCCAAACAAAATGCTCAACCGAGTTCCTCCTAGAGGCATAATTTATCTCAAATTTTATTTCTTACCAAAGAGGGGTCTGCAATTAAACCGTTTCCGCTATATTTTAACTCTCTTTATTAATGGCTTCATAGTCATAACGACTCCTTCAAGTCAGAAAACTCCCCGTTGTTTCCATGAATATGCGCTCCAAACAGCGGTTTGAGAAAGTTAAAAACAACAGCTAATCCTTTCGACAAAAAAAATTTAACCGAAGATAGAGAAAAAAAGGTTGACAACAGCGTTCGGTCTATGATAGGAGATAGCCTCAAGACGATTTATTAAAGACTGAAATAGTTAACTCAATTCAGGAGGAGAAAAAATGCCCCAGCAATACCAAATCGGGTTAATAATTTATCCCGACATGACTCCACTCGACATTATTGGTCCTCACCAAGTCTTCAGTTTCATACCCGACGCGCAAGTACATCTGCTCTGGAAAGCGATCGAACCAGTGCGCAGCGATAACGGTTTGACTGTTATGCCCACAATGACTTTCGATCGCTGTCCGGCATTAGATGTAATCTGCGTTCCCGGGGGTCAGGGGAAAGCTGCTCTGATGCTGGACGAGGGAGTTTTAGAGTTTTTACGAGAGCAAGGAAAAACCGCAAAGTATGTAACTTCGGTTTGCACTGGCTCTATGATTTTAGCGGCAGCAGGACTGCTTCAGGGTTATCGGGCCGCGACTCACTGGATGTTTCGCGACCAGTTAGCCCTGCTGGGAGTGGAAGTAGTATCGGAACGGGTGGTAGTCGATCGCAACCGAATTACCGGCGGGGGCGTCACTGCCGGTATTGACTTCGGTCTGGTGGTGGCAAGTCACCTTTGCGGAGAAGAAACTGCCAAAACCATCCAGCTTGCTTTGGAATATAACCCCGCACCACCTTTTGATGCGGGTTCCCCAGAAAAAGCCGATCCTGCTTTAGTAGAAGCGGTCAAGGCATTGGGCAAAGAACTTTTCGAAATATCTCTGCAAGCTACCAAGGAGGCTGCTAGTCGGTTAACTCCTTCGTAGTAATCGCGCTCTGCGATTTAGATAGATGAATCGCAGAGCGCGATTACTACGAACCTTGGATGAATCGCTTTAGCGATCGCTACGAACCTTGACCGACGCATCCAGAATTGTTAAAACTAAAGGCATATTGATAAGCTTTAGATTTATCGCTGGTCTCGAAGGAGCGATCGCTAACCGCACTTAAAGCGGCTTCGTCTAAGATATCGCTGCCGCTTCCCAATAACAGTTTCGGTCCTTCGACAATTTCGCCGTCGGCATTTACTAATACTCCCACCAAGGCTTTACCAGTCAAATTCTCAGAGCAAGCGGCATCGGGATAAACGTCGGAGATATTGCTAGGAGTCATTAAGTTCCTTTCTTCTAAACCCAGAGCGATCGCCCATTCCATATAAGCAACGCCGCCGTTTACTCCTAACCTCTCTTTGGAGCTAAAAACGCCCTCCCCCGCCGCATCCATTTGTTCTTGCTGGCGGCGATATTGCTCTAATTTCGCCAATAACGAGCCTTTAAATTCTCCCTGTCGCTGGGTTGTCGGCGCTGTTGCTGGAGCTTCTTCAAATTCAGCCGCAGGCACTTCGATATTTATCGGCTCTTGGGTTGTAGCTGCTGCTACTTCCTGCTTTGGTGGAGTAGAGTTTTCTTGAGGAGGAGTAGCAACTACTTCTGGTTTGGGTTGGCGATCGCGTTCCAAACTCTCCAACAAAGAACCTTTAAACTCTTCCCGGGGAGTTTCTCGCACTGGAGAAGGTTCCACTGCCGGCGCTGTTTGCTGCACTGGAGAAGGTTCCACTTGGGGCGCTGTTTGTTGCACTGGAGAAGGTTCCACTTGGAGTGCCGTTTGTTGCACTGGAGAAGGTTCCACTTGCGGCGCTGTTTGTTGCACTGGAGAGGGTTCCACTTGGGGCGTAGCAGCAACGATCGGAGTCGGAGTTTGGACCGGTTCTGGTTTGGGAGTCGTTGCAACTTCTGGAGTTGAGGCAATTTGCCGCCGTTCTTCGCGCGCTCGCTCCAAACCTTCCAAGAGAGAGCCTTTGAATTCTCTTCGTTCTTCAACGGCGGGGGTAGGTTGTTGTACTTCTACCTCTATTTCGGGACTGGCGGTCGGATTTTCTCGCGGTTCGACATTCGTTTGGGGTTGTCGAGTTTCTGGAATAACAACTGCCACTGGTTCTGGTTGCTGCGTTTGGTTCGCTAGACCTTGCCGCGCTTTGCTTTCCCGAATTTGCCTGGCTAGGGGACTTTCTGGCAGTCGATTAATTTTGGTCGGGTCTTGTTGGGCGGGAGTTGCCGGAGTTTGTACTCTCGCTGTTGCCGGAGTTTGCGTTCTTGCCGTAGGACTGGAGTTACTGGGGCCTGTAGCAATTTTATCCTGATATCGTTCCTGCGGTCGCCGCAAACCTTCCAACAGCGATCCTGTAAATTCTGTTGATGTAGAGTTGGAGTTGCCAGAGTCCGAACTCGGGTTTTGTGCGAATAAACCAGACTCGAAGACGTCGTCGCTTAAATTCAAACTGCGACGAATTTCTGCCTCAGTGGGGCCTTGGTTTTCCTCCGGCAAACTTGGCAAAGGAGGGAGGGTTGGCCGATTCAAACTTGGCAGGGGCCTGCGATATGTTTCCAGGGGGGGAGGTGGCGAGGCTGGGGTCGTTCCTCGGGGAATGGAGTAGGAAAAATCATCTATCGGTGTTTGGTTGCGCGGCAGTCTCGATACCGAAGATGGAAAACTTTCTCGCCGGGGCAAGCGTACCGTGGGGCGCGTGGGAGGGCGATCGGGTATTTCATAGGAAGACGAAGACCTTCCCACTGAAGCTGTCGGTAGGTTGCTTACCGATGGTGTCGTTTGGGTGGACGACGGCAAACGAGGAAAAGATTCTTGTTGCCCGGGTATTTCCGAGATGCCGGGGGGAGGCTGAATGTTTGAGAATGAGACATCCGGTTCCGTTTTCGGTTGCGGCAGGCGACTAATTTGTTCTGGGGTTAATTCTACTAAGCCTACTGTCGGCGGCTGTTTTACTTGTTGGGAAAATAGGGATATGTTTGGCAGGTTGATGCCTAAGATGGCGTGGATGCCTACGGAGGCTAAGAATGCCAGCCAAATTGGTTGTTGCCACGAGTCGTTACGGTACTCTCGGGTGTAGTTTGGGGTTAGTTCGGGGGAGTCGTACATGGGTTTTAGATCGATTAACAATTAACAATTAACAATTAACAATTAACAATTAACAATTACAAATTAAAAATCTTCCCAATTGAGTCTGGGGTTTGGTCGATTAGTACGACAGGGGAAAATCGCGAAGAGCCATGGCTACTTAGTAGTCGGGCTCGGCGGAATTAAAACAAAAATGTATTCTGGCGAAGGACCTGTATTAACGGTAATTCAGCAGTAAAATCTCAAGAATCCAGTAATTATTAATTATTAATTATTAATTATTAATTATTAATTACTTTTATTATCATTAAGGAGAAATAGGATAGTTGTATTAAAGGGCGATCGCCGAGACCTTTATAGATGGTTTGGGTTGGTAATGTTGCCCTTTCTACTACATAAGAGCGATCGAGTAAATTTTTTTGTTTTAAAATTTCCCATACTTGTTGGTAAACGGAACTGACCTTCATTAACACCACCACATCTGCCCAGTTTAGCGCGGATTCTAATTCTATTACATTATACAGGGCCGGAATAACTGCCAGCTTTTGGTCTCTAATTGTTAAAGGAACGCCCAAAGCTGCTACTGCTGCCATTGGCGAACATACTCCCGGGACAGTTTCTACTATTGCTTCTGGATGCTTTTTTTGCAAAGTTTGTGCCAAATAGGTGAAGGTGCTGTAAAAGCTGACATCTCCTTCGCAGACAAAAGCTACATCTCGTCCATTTTCGAGAATTTGCCAAACCTCCTCGGCTGCCAACTCCCAGGCCCGAGTTAAAGTCTCTTCGTCTCGGACGTAGGGGAAGCTTAACGCTAATTTTATGGCATCTGGATGGAGCCACCCCGCGACTATTTGTTCGGCTATTCCTGGTTTGCCTCCCACTCCTGCGGGGAAGGCAACTACTGGGGCTGTTTTTAAGAGCCCCAGTCCTTTTAGGGTTATTAATTCTGGGTCTCCAGGGCCTACGCTTATGCCGGTTAGGATGCCTTGAGTTGGGACTGGGGAATTTGTCATCGGTTGTTCGTTCTTATCTCATATCAATTAACAATTAACAATTAACAATTAACAATTAACAATTAACAATTGGAAACCCGGTTTCTTCTGCGAAACCGGGTTTCTGGCCTCCGCATTTTTCCTAACCCCTGCACCGATTGCTATAGCAATTAGTAGGCGG
>CALKCV010000288.1 GCA_938083405.1 uncultured Microcoleaceae cyanobacterium
GATGCACTACGCAATTGTAAGGTGCGCAGTGCGCACCCTACTAATTACTCCCTTGTCTTTTTGCAAATATGAGATGTACCCAATCCTTGGGGTGCATCTCATCGAAGTAAATACACAATCGTTCGATCGCAAATTAACAATTAGTTTTATTCAAAAACGAGATGCACTACGCAATTGTAAGGTGCGCAGTGCGCACCCTACTAATTACTCCCTTGTCTTTTTGCAAATATGAGATGTACCCAATCCTTGTCTAGATATTTTTGCCTACCTACTTATTTTAAATCGCTAAAGCGATCCCTACAAAGAATTAATCGCAATAAAGAGTATCGCGGGTGTCGTTTCCAGTGACGGGGTTAGTACCTTTTGCTAAGTCGCAGATAATCTTTTCTTCATCATAACTGATAAAGGCATCCGTAAAATCAGCCCCATCAATAGTCGCACCTTGAAACTGAGCGTTGTACATGAAAGCTCCTTCTAAAATAGCATTAGTAAAATTAGCTTTCTGAGCGTGGATATTGTCTAAAGTGGCATAACTTAGATTTGCTCCCTCGAAATTTGCCCTCTCTGCATGGGCACCGAATAAAACAACTCCGCGTAAATCTGTATTGCTAAGATTAGCTTGGCGAATATTTGAGGCATTAAAACTGGAATCTTTGAGGTCGCGGCCTGAAAGATCCTTGCCTGCTAAGTTTTGTTTGTCAAAATTTTCGGCCAGGGCGGGGGAGGCGTTAATGAAAGTCGAGCCAGCGATCGCTCCTATTGCTGCGATATAGATTAATGTTGAGAAGACAAAACCGATTAAAATAGTTGAAATCTGTTTGTTTTTCCTAAAATTCATACAGGCAACGGTGGGAATTTACCACAAATACTTCATCCCTACAATAAAGCAAAATGCCCGAGCCTGGCTCTTCTTCCTCCACTGACAAAAACCAATCTACTAATACTGGTATTTTGGGAGAAGATTTAGTGGCCCAATGGTTGGAGGGAGAGGGTTGGCAAATTTTGGCTCGTCGGTGGCGATGTCGTTGGGGAGAGTTGGATATTGTTGCTCTGGAAAATATGCCCCAATCTTCGTCTCCAATGTTGGCCTTTGTGGAGGTGAAAACTCGCCGTCGCAGAAATTGGGATGAAGATGGTTTGCTATCTATTACTGAGTCGAAACAGGAAAAGTTGTGCTTGGCGGCGTCGGTGTTTTTGAGCGATCGCCCCGATCTGGCAGATTATCCCTGTCGCTTTGACGTGGCCCTAGTTAGATGCAGTGCCGGGCCGAAAAAAATAACAAATGACCTAAAGGGTCGCTCAAGTATTCCCAGAAACCGGGTTTCTGACGGGCAAAATGCCGATATTTCCTTAATAGATAGCCAGAAACCCGGTTTCTCGACCGGCTCTCCAGTAACTCCATTAATTGTTAAGCTAGGCCATCCAGTGGCAATATCGGATTATCAATTCGTGTTGCAAGAATACATTCAGTCTGCTTTTAATCCATACTAATATTCATAATCGAACTCGTACTCTTACTTTTATAAAAAATCAGAGTACGAGTATAATTAAGTTTTATATTCTTTAGTCTCAAAGGAGCGATCGCCCCTAGAGCGTCTCTCAAGTATTCCCAGAAACCGGGTTTCTGATGGAAAAAATGCCTATATCTCGTTAATAGATAGCCAGAAACCCGGTTTCTCGACCGACTCTCTAGTGTTAACCGAGAGTTTCGGGACAATATCCCAAACCCTTGACAAATTGCTTGCGAAATGCTTCTATTTCTTCTTTATTCGGCTGACCGTGGGAAACCACTGCCACCTGATAGCGACGCATCACGCTCAGGGGAGACTGTCCGGTTTCCAAACCCCACAGTGCCATACGCACGCGAATATCGGGCTCGTAGGGAATCCCGAGTTCGTTCATAAAAGCTCGAAAATCCCCATGCTGCCCTGGAGAGAGGTATTGATTCATTTTTATTTTCACTACCCAACCATCGATCTGATGAATCACCGTAATAAATTGAAGAGGCAATTGTTGGTTAGCTCGCAGATACTCGATCGTTCTGAGAGTGAGGCTGGTATTGCCTAAAAAATAGAGATATTCCATTTTTACGATTCCCGCTAAATACTTCAGCTTGCGCGCTTTTTCCTTAACTGTTTTGCTACCAGCAATGAAGAAAGGGGCGTAAGTAGGAGAGGAAAGCGGGGCGGATGGTGCCGCTTTCCCATGCACAAAATAATACTTCCGTTTAACAATGAATTGCGAGCTAGGAACGGAGACAAAGCTCGCTGGTTGACCATGGCATCAAATCTTTCGCTGACTTTGCTGCCTATATTTCTATCTTCCCGCTATTATGTCGAAAAGCACTAGGGGAAAAGTACCCGAATTTTTATGGGGGAGTTTACCCAGTGCAACACCCGATCGCGAGTAGGTTAGATGAAAGAGTTAGATTATTTATTAAATGGTTATGACTACGATCTCCCAGAGGAGTCGATCGCTCAAAACCCGGTGGTTCCGAGAGATAGCTCCCGGTTGCTCGTGGTTGATTCTACCACGACGGCGCAACATTCGATCTTTCGGGATTTACCAAATTTGCTCCAGCCTGGGGATTTATTAGTTTTGAATCATACTCGGGTGATTTGCGCAAGGCTTTATGGGCGGAAAGTTACCGGGGCAGAGGTAGAAATACTCCTTTTGGAAGAGGGAGAGTATAATTGCTGGTTGGCTTTGGTTAAACCGGGTAAGCGTTTTAACTTAGGGGCAAAAATTGAATTCGATCCAGTGGCAACTCTGGAGGAAGGCGATCGCCCCATATCTGGCAACGTAAGCATAAATACTGTTCCCGAAAAACTCACGGCAACGGTTGTTGGCACTGACGAGAAAACTGGCGGGAGGTTTTTGCAGTTCGACTTACCAGAGGGGATCTCTTTGCTTCAAGTATTAGATCGATTCGGTCATCTGCCTTTACCGCCTTACGTTACGGAATCTGTGGCAAAACCGGAACAATATCAAACTGTCTATGCGAAAACCCCCGGGGCGATAGCTGCCCCCACTGCGGGACTTCATTTTACGGATGAGTTATTCGATCGCTTGGAACAAAGGGGAATAGAGCGAGCTTTTGTGACTTTGCACGTTGGGGTTGGCACTTTCCGCCCGGTGGAGGTCGAAGAGATTACCAGTCATCGGATGCATTCGGAGTGGGTAGAAGTGCCGGCTGCTACTGTGGATAAAATTTCTCAGACGAAGGCTAGGGGCGGCCGCGTTATCGCGGTTGGAACTACGGTAATTCGAGCTTTGGAAGGGGCGGCTGCGAGTTCGATGGGTGCAACTGGCGATCGCGAGTTATTGCCTTTTTCTGGCTATACGGATTTATTTATTTACCCCGGCTACCAGTGGCAGGTGGTTGAGGGGTTGATTACTAATTTTCATTTGCCCCGTTCGAGTTTGCTGATGTTGGTTAGCGCGGCGATCGGGCGAGAAAGGTTGTTGGAACTTTATGAGGAGGCGATCGCTCGTGGTTATCGTTTCTATTCTTTCGGCGATGCCATGTTAATTTTGCCTGCTGCCTGGACGGGTTCCCTTTGATGCATCTCAATTGGGAATGTAGATAGCCCACTCAACCAAAGACTGATGGCCATATTGACCGTCAATCGTAGTCAATCGTAGGTTGGGCGCAGCGCAGCGCAACCCAACAGCAACGAACTTTCGACTTGCAATTGGGAGGCGATCGCCTCCCAATTAATGACCTTTGTTAATTAAGCTCCAATACGTTCTCTCCACGCCAAAACTGCAGCGCGAAATTCGTCTAAAGATACCCTTTGAATGGCGCTACTTTCATCTACCGCATCCTCAATGGCGGCCCCATCGGGAGATAGTTCCAGATAAAAAGCATTGCCGTTACGCTCCCACGAGTCAAGTTCGCCGGCTTCGATCGCCTCAATTTTCTCCATTAGCTCCCGCGCCCATTGGGGGCTTTGCTGAATATCCATAGTTAAAAACTCGGCTACTCTGCGATGGGCGGGGTCTTGCGATCGCTGCCCGGACCAGTTAAAAGGGGTTTCAGACATAATATTTTTTTGTGGTTGGTTCGTTGGTTGGTTATATCAATTAACAATGAACAATTAACAATTAACAATTGGGTTCAACGCTAACACCCATGACTTTACGGGTTTTGCCTTTTTTACCCTCTTGTTTTTATTGCGCTCATTTATTGTGACTTGATATTATATCAAAGAGTTCGATCCCCCCAAACCCCCCGCGATATCGGGGGGCTTAAGAGTATGGGTTCCTAGCATAACCTGTGTTGAAATGGTATTAGCGAAATTATCTCAGGGGAAAAGCGGTATTAATTCTGCCGTCGTTCAAGAAAGCGCCAGCAACAGTCAAGATGCTACCATCATTGCCGTTGCAATACCGATCGGCGTTGGCGCCCGGGGCGCTCGAACCGCACCAAGCCCAGCTTGGGGCGCTCGACGGACAACTTCTTCGGCTGCTGGCTGCGTAGGAGATGGAGTTGATGACTTGCTGTTGGGTGCAGCGATCGGGAAACATAGTCGAGAATTTTGTTTGTCCGCCGCGCCCGGCATAGCTCCAGTTGCCGCCGTAAACTCCTTGGCTGTTGGCGCCTTGGGTAATTTGGAAACTGGCGACGGTGTTCGGACTGACTCCACTGGGGCGGGAATGAAAGCCTTTTGCTCTGTTTCGCCGGGAGTCCCACTCGCCGCAGAAAATGTGAGGTTGATTTATCTGGGGGCTGGTGCCGGACCAGCGAGAAATTCCCGAACAATTGATTTGCGCTTCTGCCGGGGGCGCTGCGAATATTACTGTTATACTCGCCAGGACGCTCAGGCAAAAAGCAAAAACTAGCTTTTTTCTGTTCATAGTTTCTGGGTTTCGATCGAATGTTATCGTTCCTACTGTAGCATTTGGGGAATGCAAGGCGGAACCAGGAGCCCGCTCAATTATTAATTATTAATTATTAATTATTAATTACTTACCATCTGGTTTGACTTTCCAACAATTGTTCCAACAATTGCTCTCGACTCAAAGCCGGTTTTTTGCAAACTAAACCCTGACAAACTAACCCACTTACTCCCTCCTCCAAACTTGCTTCTTTTTTATAAGCAGCAGCCGGGAAATATTGAGCCATCAAACTATTAATCTCCTCCCCATTAGTCCGAACCAAAGTTTGATTGCGATACCAATCTAAAGCAACAAACAAACTGGGGCAAGCTTGAGGAGTTTCCTTCATTACAGCGCCAAAAGCTTTTAAACCCGATTCCGCGCGGTCTAAATATTGTAAGTCTTCGGTTACTAAAGATAGACGGACTAAATTAGCGATCGCTACCCCATTTGCCGCCGGAGTTGCGTTGTCGGCATAACTCCTTTCTCGCATTAACAAATCTCCGCTGGCATCAGTATTAAAATATCCCCCCGCTTCTAAACTCCAAAGATATTCGTCAAATTCCTCCTGCAATGCCACGGCTTTTTCCAACCAAAATTGCTGTTCTTCTTCTCCCTCAAAAACCAAACTCGCCTGCTGCAAATCTAACAAAGCTTTCACAAACAAAGCGTAATCTTCCGACTGCGCCATGACCGCCGGTTGCCCTTCATAATTTAAGCGATGGAAGCGATCGCCGACAAACTGATTTTCCAGAATAAAATTCGCAGCTTTACTCCCCAATTCCAGATATTCCATACTATTAAAAGCAACCGCCGCCCTTGCCAAACCAGAAATAGTTAAACTGTTCCAGGCAGCTATCATCTTAGTATCGGTTACCGCAGGAATTCGACCAGGCCATTTCTTACCTTTTGCCTCATCATTATTACGCGCTGGAGGGAAGGTTTCTATAGCCTCCGGGGCGGCACCGTAACGAATTTCAAATAACTTAGCTAAAGCTTTTTCTGCAGTTTCGCTTAACTCTCCAGGTTGCGATCGCTGCAAGACATTTTGCCCCTCAAAATTCCCGCTGGAAGTGACGGTAAAATACTCTAAAATTTCCGTAAATTCTCCATCGCTTAACAGAGTTTCTAACTCTAGATAAGTCCAAACATAAAAAGCACCTTCTTCCGGTTCCGCCTCATCTGGAGTGGTAAAAGTGTCGGCATCTTGGGCGGCGTAAAAATATCCGGCCGGTGCCGTCATTTCTCGTTTTAACCATTGAACCGTACCTTCCACAGCCCGTTTTAAAGCCGGTTCTTTAATACCCGCGCTCCACAAATCCGCCAAATATTCGAGAATTTGACCGTTATCGTAGAGCATTTTTTCAAAGTGGGGAACCGTCCAAGTAGCATCCACGGTGTAACGGTGAAAACCTCCGGCTACATGGTCGTAAATTCCACCTAATGCTAAGTTTAAACCGCGCTTTTCGCAGGCGGAATTGGCATCGTATTCAGACTCGAAATTAAAGCGAGTCCCTCGCAAAGCAGCGGCAGCGTAAGGTATCATGGGGAAACATTGATTGGAGATGCGATCGCCTATTATTGCCGTGCTTACTTCTAAACCTTTTTGCCAAACTTCTCGTTCTAATTCCTGGCTTTCTGGCATAACAATAGACTGCCGCAAACCGTTTAACATTTCGCTTTTTAAAGTCTCTAATTGAGTTTTTTCCGTACCGTAAAAACGATGTATTTTTTGCAAAACTTCTAAAAAACCCGGTCGTCCGTAGCGAGGTTCCACCGGGAAATAAGTACCGCCTACAAATGGTACTAAATCTGTCGGAGTTAGAAAAATATTTAAAGGCCAACCACCCTGTCCGGTTAGCATTTGTAATGCCTGCATATAAATGCTATCTATGTCCGGTCTTTCTTCGCGATCGACTTTTATCGGCAGGAAATTTTCGTTCATGTATTGGGCAATTTCTTGGTTAGAAAATGCCTCCCCTTCCATGACCGTACACCAGTGGCAACTCGAATAGCCTATGGAGAGAAAAATTGGTTTATCTTCCCGCCGCGCAGTTTCTAATGCCTCCTCAGACCAAGGCCACCAGTCGATGGGATTTTCCGCGTGTTTGCGCAGATAGAGACTTTGAGTGTCAGCGAGACGATTGGCCATAATAATCTAAACCTTGAGTTGATTAGTGCTTTTCTAGGATTATAGCGAAGCAATTAACAATTAACAATTAACAATTAACAATTAATATTTTGCTAATTTAGTTTTTGGCAAGATTCCTCACCCGCCAGAAACCCGGTTTTTGGGAAAAACCCGGTTTCGCGAGTCTTCCTGGCGATCGCTCTCTGGGAGTTAAAAAAAGCGATCGCTGTTTTTTATTAGACTCTGGTTTGATGGCAATTGCCTATTAGCTTATTCATTTTCCTCATCTAGTTCGTCGAAAATAGCTGCTAAATCTCTAGCGCCATGAATGACTCGCAAAATTTCTATGCCCGATGCCGTAGGACGATAGAAAACTAGATATTTCCTAAAACCTTTAATTGCCTGCTGTCGCACATCAACCAGTTGAAGATTAGTAAATTGACAAATTTTACCCATTCCTGGCATTTGTGCTAGTTGCTTAAAGGTTTCTTCCGCTGCCCGTAGAAATCGATCTGAAGCATCTCAATTTTCCAGAGCAATATAGGTGGCAGCTTCGATTAAATCCCGGATTACCTGCGGGCGCTTGTAGATTTCTCTCATCATCCCTCCTGCGTTCCTTCTCGCACTGCCAGACGAATCTCCTCCCAATCTTGTGCGGTCATCGGTTCGGCGCTACCAGACTCTATGCCCTCTATTAACATAGTTTCTAGACGTTGTTTTGCCTGACGTTTTCGATCTAGCTGCACTAACAGGCTAAAATATTCGCTAGCGTTGCTATAACCGCCCAGTCGTATTTGCTCTTCAACATAGACTCTCTGGGAGTCTGGTAGAGAAATGACTATGCTTTCCATTGACTAACTCCAGTTAACAAGTTGTTGACATTATAGCAATTATTGAATCGGTGAAGTACATGGACGATC